>JBJKSL010000313.1:0-5562 GCA_046704145.1 Phycisphaerae bacterium | reverse complement strand
AGCGTGTTGCCTTTCTCTTTCCACCAGCGCAGGGAGATGGCTGCATCGCCCGCCCCGATGGGCAGTCGGCCCTCGCACCACTCAAGCTTGGGGATATCGCAGAATCGCAGTTCGACGGTCTTGTTGACCGCATCGACGCGATACAGGCCCAGAATGTCCCGATAGAACGTATGACAGATATGCGACGCAAAGCCGTGGTCGCAACTGGCCACCGCGCTGACGTTTTCCCACAGCGTGCCCGTGCGGTTCGCCATATACAGCAGGTAGTCGATCGATTCATCGAGGATTTGCTGGCTGCGGCCGTAGCGCGACAGGATCTCAACTCGCAGCATGTTGCCGATGAACGAATTTGAGGGATAAATCTCCGGGAACTTCTTCGTATCCTGGCGACGCGGACCAAAATCTTCGACCAACTTGCGGAACAGCTCGCCGTGCGTCTCTCTCGTGGCAACATTGAAAAAGAACGCGTAGTATTGGCAGGTTTCGGTGCGGTTATGCGTGACCTCGAGCTTGCCGTCCTTGAGCACCGCGTTGTCCACGAAGAATTCGCCGTCGAAGGACTGCTTGCGAATGGCCTCGCGAACCTTCGAGGCCCTGGCGATGAGGTCGCTCCGGCCGTACATCCTTCCGACCGCGTCCAGCATGCCCGCATACAGCATGTTTGTGGGGTAGTTCACGTCCTGCGTGAAGTTGTTGGCCGCCGACCATTCGACGAACACCCACTTGGGCAATTGCTGCAGCAGGCCGTCGCTGTTCTCGAAGGGCTGGAGGTAGTCGAGCAGCTTGAGCACGCGCGGTTGCAGTGCATCCACCATCTGCCGATCGCCGCTACGTGCCAGGTAGTGCTCCAGTTCGACCACAAACCACATGGCCCAGTTGCAGATATAGGCCTTGTCATTGTGGTCCGACGGATAGCACATGGGCAACATGCCATCGGGCAGAAAGTTGAACTTCGGCGGCAGCAGGAAGTTCTCGACGAAGTTCTTCTCGATGACGGGTGAGCCCATGAGATCCATGCCCACTCGTGCGGTGAAGAAGCTGTCGCACAGCCAGCCGGCCCGTTCGCGCGACGGGCAATCCATGAAGATGTCCGTCGCATTCTGTCGGAAGGTCTCGCGTCCGGCCGCAAACAGCCGATTCAGACGCATATCGCTGGCCGCAAACTGCGCCCGCCACACATCAGGGTTTACAAACTCGCGCAGATGGATGTTGCTGATCGTGACCGGTGCCCCCTCAAGCACGAGAGGTTTGACATACCGCATGGTGTAAGGCTCAAAGGATTCGAAGCGATACTCGCCCGGCTCGAGTTCGAGCAGGATGATGTTCACGCATCCCAGCCGTTTGAAATCAACGTCGTCGTTGGCGAGGATCTCATCAAAGGTCAGGAACAGCCTGGTCTTGCCCTTGCAGGAGATGGTCGCTCCGACAAAGCCTGTCAGATCGGTGCCGAAATCGACGATGTGATAGCTGTCGCCACCCACCTCGAACGATGAATCCGGCGACATAGGCTTGTCGATCTTGTCTGCCGGCATACTGGCGGTCTTCTGCAGTTCGATAGAGGGGATAGTCTCCAGTTCGCTCTCAGGGTAGCCGCCGAACTCCGGCCCGACGTTGGCGATGGACCTATCTCGCCAGACAGACTTCGGCTCGATGCCCGTCTTAATGCTGCCCCTGCTCACGTCCCACACCGCTGGCCTCACGGTGAAGTCAAAATACGGCACCCGTCGCGGCAGGTAGCGTTTTGCCTTCACCTCTGCACAGGCGGCGGCCTCAAGCTCGACAGTGGGGTCGCTCTTCCAGCGGTCGTAACCGGGGGCGAGTCGATACACCTCGGTGAACGTGCGTTGAAAGCTGTATCGCTGCACCTTCTGGACTCGCTCCTTGAGTATCGTGCAGGCGAACCCAGGCTTGTCGCCCGTGGCCGCGACCACCTTGCCGTTGACCAAGAGCTCCGCCTGCAGAAAGGCGGGCTGATCCAGCAGGTAGAAGCTGTTCACGTTGTAGCCTGCCACCTCGATTGCGATCACGTTCTTGCCGGGCCGGGCCGCCGCCGTCAGGTCGAGTTCGTCGACGCGGTAGTATCCATGCGGTCCACGTGCCGGGCCGTGACCTGCGAATTTGCCGTTGACGCTCACTCGGTAGATGCTCGACCCCGTCAGCCGTAACGTCACCTGGGCCTGCTCCGGGACCTCGGCAACCGCCCGGAATCCCACGAAGAGGTTGCGTTCCTTCTCCCGCCCCTGCGGCCAGACGGGCTTGGCAGAGACAAAATCAGCCGGCGGCGTCACCGCTGCAGCCGAAAACGAGAGCACCGCAAGAAATGAAGCAGTAAGCATCGTAGTTCCTCCGACATACCCCGAGAACTCGCTTGAGGGAAACCAATCTAGACGCAGCCCCGCAAAGGGTCAAACCCGTTCGTCCTCCATTGGCTACCCGCGACTCTTTTGGCACGGTACAATCACGTGCGGTCAGGAACAGAGCCTCAGCGGATGCGACGAATATGATCCCCCAACTGGACGCCCCACAGGCACAACAGCAGGTCGGCTCGGTTTTGCGGCTGACCAAACGCTGGCTGAAGCTTTTGGCCCTGGCGACGGCCATCGCTGCCTGGGCGGCAGGCACCGTGATGTTCGTGCTGACCTTTGTGCTCTGCGATCACTGGTGGCCGGGCGGTCTGTCGCAGAACACCTGCACGCTGAGCGGATTCATATATCTGGTGGTCACCGGTCTGTGGCTGATCCTCACCCCTGGTTGGCTGGTGCTTCGACACCTGAACAGCCTGTACGCGGCGCGTCTGATAGAACGGGCCAACCCCGGCGTGCGGAATGCGATAACCGATGCGCTGCAGTTGTCCAAGCGCCAGGACTTACCCGGCTCGGTGCGTGCGGCCGTCCTCAGTCGTGCTGCCGAGCAACTCGATAACGGCGAGCTGACCTCATGTCTGCCCAGGCAGCGCCTTCGCCGAGTTGGCTACGCTTTCGCAGGCAGTCTGCTGGCGATGGGCGTTTACGCATTGATCTCGCCCAAGCCGGTCGTGCCGAGTATGCGCCGCGCATTTGGAACCCGTCTCGCCGCACCCACGCGGACAACGATTGTCGACTGTCAGCCTGCCGACGGAACCTCCGTAGTCCGGGGCCAGCCTGTGACCTTCTCTGCCGGCGTCCGCGGGCAGCGACCGACGGTGGTGTTCGCACGGTTCAGCACCGATGGTGGGCAAACCTGGCTCGACGGTGAACGGATTGAGTTCGATCCGCCCGCAGAGAAAGGTAGTTCCCCTCAGTGGACTGCGACCAAGGCCGGCAGCGATGTACAGCGTACGTTGTCTTGGCAGATTGTGGCGGGGGACGCCCGCTCAGAGGTGCGTCAACTGCGGGTGCGGGATTTGCCCGCCGTTGTAGAGGTACACACACGCTACGATTATCCGAAGTACACCCAGCTGCCTCCCACGACTCAGCCCGGCGGCGATATTGACGCCCTCGTCGGCACGCAGGCCACCGTTTACGCCCGTTCGAACGTGGCCTGCCGCGAGCCGATAATGGTCGTGGGCAGGCCTCCTGGTGAGCAGCGTTTCGGCATGGCCGTAGCCTCAGCTCCTGCGCAACAGATTGAGGGGCACATATCCGTCACAGAGGATAGTGTGTACCAGATCAGCTTTGCCGATTTGCACGGAACTCGCAGTCGCGACCCGGTCGAGTATCACATCCGTGCGCGGGCGGATACTCCGCCGCGAATCACGGTTCGCCAACCGGCTGCCGTGGCCGAGCTATCGCCGGAGGCCGGCATGGCTCTCGACGCGATTGCCGACGACGACTTCGGCCTTTCGCAGGCAATGTTCTGCTGGCGTACAAAAGAGGGCGGCGAACGCACGCTTGCTCTGACTCTGACCGACGCCGGTGACGGAAACCCACGCACATCTGCGAGACTGCAGGAGAACATCTCCGTCGCTAAGCTCGATGCCAAGCAAGGGGAAACGGTCGAGTGGTGGGTCTCGGTATGGGACAACCGCGAGGATTTGCAGGGGCAACGCGCATGGCAAAGGACTGACAGCGAGATTGGCCGACTGAAGATCGTCGCACCGCCCGCCGTTGCGAGCGGCGAAGCCAACGATCGTGCCGGCCAACACAAATCCGCTGAGGGAGGGACACCGTCCTCCTCTCCAAACAACGGAAAGGACGCTCTTTCGACTGCCCAGGCGAAGGACAGAAAGCAGTCTTCTCCTGAAACCGCGGGCAACGACACTGGCAGTCCCGCTGCCAAGGCCACCGAAGAGTCCAAGGATGTCAGTGACTCAAAAAGTGCGGAACCGGGCAATAAGACAGCCTCCGGCGACGAGCAAGCCGCGAACCCATCAGCCGATCGAGAAGCCCGTGCAAAGGAAGACACTGCAACTGCCGGCAAATCGGACACGACAGACGGAGCAAAAGAAAGAGTGAAGCAATTCGCCGACGCCCATGCCCGCGAACTGAATGCTATTGCCGAGCACTTGAAGTATGGCACAAGCCAACCGGCCGAACAGAAAAAGGGTCAGAACGAGAAGCCCAAGCCGACTCAGAGAGAGCAGCAACAACAACAAAATGGCCAGCCTGGCCAGAGTCAGGGCGGCCAGCCGAAACAGAGCCAAGGTGACCAGCCCGGCCAGAATCAAGCAGGCCAGAAGGAGCAAGGAAGCCAGCAGGCCCAGGGCGACCAGCAGGCTCAAGAAAACCAATCCCAACAGGGTCAAAGCAAACAGCCGTCAAATAACCAGGGCGAGCAAGAGCAGACCCAGAAAACCCAAGCCGGTCAGTCTCAAGCCAACAAAGCTGGGGAGTCCCAAGGCAACCAATCTGGGCAGTCACAAAGCAACCAGCCTGGACAAGAGCAGGGCAACCAGTCTGATCAAGACCAAGGCGGCGCCGAGCCCGGTCAGGGGCAGGGCAACAGCCAAGAGGAGCCGCAAGGCCAAAACCCCGGGCAGGGCCAATCGCAAACTGAAGAGCAGGACAAAAGCGAGACCGGCACGAGTCCCGGTCTTGGCGGCAAGCCGTCGGACATGCAGGTGCAGGTGCCGGATCATCCCCAAGACGACGGCACCCAGCCGACCGGAACTTTGCCGCAGGCGTCGTCGCGTGAGCCGTCACTCGATACGGCCGGAGCCGTGCCCCGCCTTGTTGACGAACTGGAAATCGCATTGCGAAACGATCAGGTGGACCCCAAACTGCTCGAAAATCTCGGCTGGAACATGGACCAGGCTTGGCAGTTTGTGAAGGAATACCACCGGCAGGTTGGCGGGCCGCAAAAGCAGACGGCACGTACAGAACTGCCCAGCCGTCAGGAGTTCATCCAAGAGGGGGGCGGACGGAACAACGAAATCCTCCGGGCCACCAGTGGGCCGAGTCCTGCCGAGCGTCTTCTCGGCACAACCCACAATCCCGGTGCCGACCGTACCAACCAGCTTCGCGAGGCCGGGCGCCAGCGCGTGCCGCGATCGCTCGCCCCGGTCCTTCGCAGCTATTACCAATCGCTTGCCACCAACCCAGCTGATGCGAATCGCAAATGAAGCTCGTACCGGCGGTCGTGTGC
>JBJKSL010000312.1:0-5435 GCA_046704145.1 Phycisphaerae bacterium | reverse complement strand
GCGGATAGCCGATAGCTTTTTTGCGAATCGAACCCACCGCGGCCCGGCTCCTGTCTTCTCTTCCAGCTTGAAGCTCACAGCCCACAGCTCATAGCTGTATTTTCGTCGCCTAATCCGGCTCGCCGGGGATCTGCGGTGGCATGGTGGATGTGTCGGCGTCCACGCGGATGCGTTCGATCCTCGTGGCTATGCCGCTGTTGGGCTCGACGCTCACCAGGATGCCGTACAGTCGCGGATCCTCGGTGGCCACGTCGAATGGGGCGGGCATGTTCGTGATCAGGTTGCGGAGCACGCGGTCCTTGCGGCGGCCGAGCACCGAATCGTACGGGCCGGTCATGCCCAGGTCGGTGATGTAAGCCGTCCCGCCGGGCAGGATGCGCTCGTCAGCGGTCTGCACGTGCGTGTGCGTCCCGAAGAGCACGCTGACCTTGCCGTCCAGGTGCCAGCCCATGGCGACCTTCTCGCTGGTGGCCTCCGCGTGCATGTCCACCACCACGATGTTCACGTCCGGCGGCAACTGCCTAAGGACGTGGTCGATCGCGCGAAACGGGCAGTCCGTCGGCGGCCGCATGTATAGCCGGCCAAGCAGTGACACAACTGCGACCTTGGGCCCCACGGCCGTTTCGTATACCGCAAAGGTCTTGCCTACCGATTGCGGTGGGAAGTTGGCCGGGCGGACCAGGTCGGTGCCTTTCTCCAGAAGAGGGATCACGTCGGCCTTTCGGTAAACGTGGTCGCCCATGGTCATGAGGTGTACGCCGTAGCGTTTGAACTTCTCGTAGAGCTGAGGCGTGAGGCCCGATCCAGCGGCGGCATTCTCCACATTGGCAATAACGCAATGAATGTCGTGCTGCTTGACCAGTTGCGGCAGCGCGTGAGCCAGGATGTACCGCCCCGGTCGGCCGACAACATCACCGATGCAAAGAATATTAACCTGCATAAGCCTTCCTGCTAATTCCGCGAATCCGAGCTTATCCCAGGTTAGCGTGTCTGGCGAGTCGATTCAACTTGCGGCGGCTCCTTCTTGGGCGACTTGCTCTCCGTCTTGGCATTCTTGCCCATGGCCTTGCTCATGCCGTCGCTTTGCAGCCAGGCCTTGGCCTGCTCGTCGTTCTTGAGGTACGCGTCCCAGAATGCCGTGGTGTCCATGCGAATGAGGTCCTGAAAGAGAGCGTCCTTGTCCGCTTTTCGCCCTCTTGGCTGCCGGCCGGAGAAGATCATGTGATCGCCGCCTGCGAAGATAATCAGGTACTGGTCGGCCTTGTCGATGTTGTCGAAGGGGATGCGGCGGTCAGCAGCTTTCGTGTCGGTGATCGAGGTCTGGTCGGCCGTGCCGGTCATATGCATGATCGGTATGCCGATCTTGCCGTAGACCTGATCGAAGTCCTTGCGAAACGCGGGCACCGGAGCACTCATGGCGATGGCCGCCTTCACTCGCGAGTCCGCAAAGCTGCGTCCTCCGGCCGCGCGATTGCCGCCCTCGCCCGCAATGGCCAGGGCGGTGAAGGCCCCGAACGAGTGACCGCCCACGCCGATGGCGTCCAGCTTCAGCTTGCCGTGCAGCGGACCGTCGGCGGCCTGCATCTTGGTGAGTTCGTCGATGGCGAAGGAGACATCCCTCGGGCGGTTGATGACATTTCGCGGATCCTTGGCCGCTCGGGACATCTGCTCGCGCACGTTGGCCTGCCCTCGCCAGACGCTGTCGTCGCTGCCCGCGTGTTGAACGTGCACGCAGACGTAGCCGTGGCTCGCCCACTGGCGGCCGAGATACTGGTAGCCTTCGCGAGTGCCGCCCAGCCCGTGCGAGAAGATGATCACCGGGAAGGTCTCGTCGGCTTCGTGGCCGGCTGCCTTCTCGTGCCGGTCAGTCCCAGCCTTCTCGCCCGGGTAGTAGATCTTGGCGGGCACCGTGCGGTCGCGGTCGGCATCATGCCACTCGATTCGCAAAGTCTCGACCGCGTACGGACCGGCGTTCTTCTCTCGCTCCGCAAATGCGGCCGCGGCCCTGGCCGGCTGGGCAGTGGGAGCGGTCGCCACCAGACTGAGCAGAATGCCGCGGGCAAGCAATGCAACCAGCATGAGCGTACTCCTGGAACAGGAATATCAGTAGGGGAAAACCTGCGGCGAGGATAACAGCACAGACGGAGCTACGCCAGTCGCGGGCTCGGCGAGGATCGGTTGCAGGGAAATGGAAGGCACCGGGGTCGCAGACCCCGGCTCTGAATGGCGTGGGGCCGGCTTAGCTGGCGCGGGAATCCCTTCCCGCACCCACTTCTTACGGGAATCCGTTCCCGCGATTTCGCCCGCAGGTTTTCGCCGGAAGAGATTGCGGCCAAGTAGACGTGCGGGAAAGGATTCCCGCACGAGCGGTCGCCATAACTTGACCTGCGCTGCGAGGCATGGCATCCTTCCTCTTTTGAGGCATATTTTAAAAGGTGGAAGAAAACATGAGCAGAGTGACCGTGATCTGCATTCAAGGGCGGGGTGACCTGGATCGGTGTACGCGGCCGTTCGTCGAATCCGATTTTGTCGACCGGGTGATCGTGGTGGGGCCGGAACCCGTGCAGGGACCGAAGGATAAGGTCCAGTTCGTGGTGGCCGAGCAGCCCTGCGGCGGGGCGGCCATGCGCGAGGCGCTCAACCAGGTGCGAGCGGACTACGCCCTGCTGGTCGACGCCGACACCCAGGTCCAGCTCGGACAGTTCGGCCTGGAGCGAATGGTCGACGTGGCCGAACAGACCGGTGCTGGCTTGGTCTACGCCGATCATTGGGTCAACCGCGACGGCAAGGTCACCGAAAAACCCACCATCGACTATCAGCTCGGCAGCATCCGCGACGATTTCGCGTTCGGTCCGCTGCTGTTGGTCTCCATGGCGGCGGTGAAGAAGGCGTTCACCACCCACGGGCCGATGGCCGATTGGCAGTTCGCGGGCAAGTACGCCTTGCGGCTGAAGATCTCGACCGATCACGCGGTGCTTCGCCTGCCGGAGTTCACCTACACGGTGCTCGAATCAACGGAGCTCAGTGCGGCCGCGGCACATTTCGCCTACGTCGACCCCAAGAACGCCGCCGTCCAGAAGGAAATGGAGCAGGTGGCCACAGCTCATCTGCGGCGGATCGGCGCGTTCCTCGAGCCAGTGTTCGAGGCGCTGCCTGAACTGGGCAGTGAGTCCGAGGTCGAGGCCAGCGTCATCATCCCCGTCCGCAATCGTGAGAAGACCGTCGCCGACGCGGTCAACAGTGCTCTTTCGCAGAAGACATCGTTCCCCTTCAACGTAATCGTGGTGGACAATCACTCTACCGACCGCACCACCGAAATCCTGCGTGAGATCGCCTCTCGCGAGCCGCGGCTGGTTCACATCATGCCGCAGCGTACCGACTTGGGCATCGGCGGTTGCTGGAATGAGGCCGTCTTCTCGCCCAAGTGCGGGCGTTACGCCGTGCAGCTTGATTCCGACGATATCTACAGCGGCCCGGACACGCTGGCCAAGGTCGTGGCCGAGTTCAAGAAGGGCCCTTACGCAGCGGTGATTGGCTCGTACCAGATAGTGGACTTCAAGCTGAACGAACTGCCGCCCGGGCTGATCGATCATCGCGAGTGGACGCGCGAGAATGGCCGTAACAACGCCCTGCGGATCAATGGGCTCGGTGCGCCGCGGGCGTTCCTCACCGGGTTGCTTCGCCAGTCGCCGTTCCCCAACACCAGCTACGGCGAGGACTATGCGACGGCCATTCGCTTCTGCCGCCGCTACGAGATCGGCCGCATCTACGAGTCGCTGTATCTCTGCCGCCGCTGGGAAGACAATACCGACTCGGCCCTGCCTCTGGCCAAGATCAATCAGTACAACACCTACAAGGACCGTCTGCGGACGATCGAAATTCGTGCCCGCCAACGCATGAACGGAAAACCTTGACGGCTTAGTAGAGGTATGGCGGTGCCTCGCTGGAACGGTAGCCGGCTGCCCCATCGAATAGCTACGTGACTCATGCCGTAACCTGCAGCACACCTGTCGTGCTGCAGGTGCGGATCGTCGCGGAGCGCGTCTCCTGTCATTCCCGACGAAAAGCACACAACGCCCGCCTCTTCCCTGCGCAACAAATCAACTCTCGTTGCGACTAACCCCTTGTTGGCCATTTGGTGGCCGGAACCAACTTGGGACGTAAGTGGCTTAGCCAAGGAGAGTTGCGATGATAGGCAAGGCAATCAAATACGGTGCGATCGGTCTGGGAGGTCTGGTGCTGGCCGGCGGTTTCTTGTTCGGGGGCGACGCGATGAGCTACCTGCGAAGCTCTGCCCTCAGCGTGCAGACGGCGGTGAAGGATTCCGTGCCCATCGAGTTCGAGCTGAAGCGGGCTCGCGACACGCTGGACGAGATCCTGCCGGAGATGCACGCTCATGTGCGGCTCATCGCCCAGGAAGAGGTGGAAGTGGCCGGTCTGAAGTCTGATATCGGGCAGGCCACCACGTCCTTGGCGGCTGAGCGGGTTAAGGTCGGCCAGTTACGCGACATGCTGAACGTCCAGAAGGCCAACTACGTGATTGGCGGGTCGGCTTACAGTCGTGAGCAGGTCAGCCAGGAACTTGCCCGACAGTTCGACCGTTACAAAGAGGCTGAGATGGTGCTCGCGGGCAAGCGTCGGCTGCTTGAAACGCGCGAGAAGTCGCTGCAGGCTGCCGTCGCCATGCTGGAGCGGTCGCGGTCGCAGAAAGTTCGGCTCGAGGACCAGATCGAATCGCTCGAAGGGCAGTATCGGCTGGTTAAGGCGGCGTCGGTCGGGTCTACCGCTAACCTGGACAACAGCAAACTGGCGCAGACGGAAAAGCTCATCAACGAGCTCAAGAAGCGGCTGGACGTGGCCGAACGCGTGCTCGCCCATGAGGCCCGCTTCGTGCAGCCCATGCTGACCGACACAGTCAACGAAACCGACCTGGTTACGCAGGTTGATGACTACTTCGCAGAAGAAAACCATGCCACCGTTGCGAGCCAGCAGACGCCCTCCAGCCAGCCCGCGCAGTCGGTGGTCATGGGCATGCAATGAGCGGGCGATTACAAATCCCGGCCTGCTTTGTAACTGCCAACGACGTTCTTGCGGTTATACTGATGTTTCTGTGATTGGGATGAGGGTCGATCCGTGTTGATCTTGCGAATGCGACAAGCTGAGACGGCCCTGAAGGACGGTCGACTGGACGAAGCTTACGAGCTGGCCGGTACGGCGGACTTTCGGGAGCATCGGCGAGGCCAGGACCTCATCGGCCGCCTGGCACGAGCGTTCGCCGCACGCGGCAACGATCACCTGTCTGCCGGACGGCTGCAGCAGGCGGCGGCCGACTGCGAAAAGGCGGCAGGCTTGGGCGGCAACCTGGCGGAAGTCGCAGCATTGAAGGGCGCCATGACTGCGGCTGTCTCCACCAGGCCGGATCAGGATCGGCGTAA
>JBJKSL010000311.1:0-9419 GCA_046704145.1 Phycisphaerae bacterium | reverse complement strand
GGCTCATGCGTCGGGTGCAGGCCGACAACGGTCAGCTGCCGTGCGGGTGAACACACCAGTGCGCCCACCAGCATGTCAGGAGCGATCTGCCTCACGGCCTCGACCACCGCGCGGATGACGCCCTCGTGGTTTTCGTCGTCCTTGATTGCTCGGTTCAGGTGGCAGAGTGCGTCGAGAGTCCGGCTGCGCTGTTCGAGCCGTCTATTGGCCAGGGCCAGAGCTGAATTCACGCGAGCCAACTCGGCGTTAGTACGCGTAAGACTCTCATGCATGAGCTCACGCGAGGTGATCTCGCGAAGGCCGAGCAATTCCGCTCGCAGTTCGATGGCCTCGGGCAGTTCGAGCATGATTTCGTCGAGCAGCTTCTCATCCACGCCGAGACGCTCGTGCCACTCGCCCGGGCTGCCGTCCGTGGAGTACGTGCCGGAGTAGCCGAGGTGCATACGCCGGACCAGCCAGTCAGCAGCCTGCACGAGCATCACATGGTCCGGAAATGCAATGTGCGTGGGCGTCGTTTCCGGGGCGTGATGGTGCAGCCATATGCACTCGGCGATGGCGGTCGGCAGCCTCCAGTGATTGGCAAGGCGGTAGCCGGCGGCGGCATGGTCGGTACCGAAAGTGTCGCGTTCCACATCGGAAATATCAGTGCGGCGGGCGTCGACACGCTCGATCACGCGATCGTAGCTCTTGGGGAAGCAGGCATCGAACACGACCTTGCCAAGGTCGTGCAGCAGGCCGCAAACAAAGGCCTCTTCCGGGCGTGCCAGCGGCCAACCGTTGCGAGCGGCGGCGGTCTGAGCCAGGTGCTGCATGCGTTTGGTGGCGATCAGCCGTGCCGCACATCCGACGGCCAGGCAGTGCCGCCAGAAGCCGACGCGATCGAAGCGGCTGACTGCTGATTCGGCCCGCTGACTGAAGAGCTCGAATATCTGCACGCCGAGCACCAGGCTGCGAACAACATCGCAACCAAGCAGGACCACGGCTCTATCGACGGTGCGGGCGTCGCTGCCCAACTGCGAACGGCGAACGAGCGAGAGGATACGTGCTGAAAGGGTCTGGTCGGATTCGATCAGGCTGGCGAGATCGCCCGTGCCGTAGCGCTCGTCGAGGGTCATCTCCAACAGGCGCGAGGCGATGGCCGGCAGCGTGGGCAGCGATTCAATCTGCGAGAGGATGAGTTCGACCTGGGCAGGGCTGACTCGCACGTTGCGAAGCGGATCTGTCGTGTTGGTAGCTGCCATGGTCGGTTCTCGCGAAGCCCCACCCAATTCATCAACGTTCATGCGCGGGGATAAACCCCGCGGCTCGTATTACCGGCTCTCGTCAGGATCGGCGACTACGCGGCCTGGACCAGATCGAGAATGCGGGCGATGAGCTCGTCGATCTGAAACGGCTTGCGTAGGAAATCATCCGCACCGGCTTCGCGCAGGTCGGCGATCTCGTCCGGGTCGGCGACGCCGCTGATCATGATGATCTTCATGTGATTGAAGCGTGTGTTGGCCCGCAAGGTCTGGCAGACGCGGTTGCCGTTGACGTCGGGCAGCTTGTAGTCGAGCACCATGACGTCGGGCTCGAACTCCTGGGTGACCATGCCGGCCTCGTAGCCGCCGCGAGCCACACGGACTTCGAAGCGACCGTCGCGTTCGAGCAGTTCGACCAGCATCTCCAGGATGGCTTCGTCATCGTCGACGATCAGCACCTTGCGTTTGCCGGAGTCCAGGTCCGTGACCGGGATGTTGTTCTCACGCATGAACTGCAGGAGTGCATCGCGCGGGATGCGGCGGAACTTGGAGCCCGGCACCCGGAAGCCCTTGAGCTTTCCGCTGTCGAAACAGCGTATCACGGTCTGCTGGCTGACCTTGCAGATATCTGCCACTTCGCCGGTGGTGTAGACACTTTTCATTACTGTCGTCCCCAAACCGCAGAATCCGTCGTCCGATATTCGTCTATCAGGCATAACCGGAACATCTTTCCCAGCTTAGCCATTTTCTCCAGAGTAAATCTACCAATGGCGGTTCGGGTGTGTCAATCACAATTCGCAGATTTTCTGAGAAGTTGGATGTTGGTGCGGTGCGTGCGCATCAGTCCGAGAAAGCCCACGGATTGGAATCCGTGGGCTTGGGAAGATGATGCGCGGCGGGCAACTACTCGCGGGCGCGTTCCAGGAAGGCGGTCAGTCCGTTGGCTATGGCCGCCGCCTGTTGGTGCTGGTAGTCGGGGTCGAGCAGGCGGGCTTCGTCCGCGGGGTTGGTCATGAAGGCCTGCTCTACGAGGATCGCGGGGACCCGCGTGTTGCGTAGCGGCGTATACGAGAAGTTGCCGACCACACCAAACTCGCCCCAGCCCAGTTTCAGCAGTTCGTCATAGATGAGCGTTGCGGCCAATTGGCAGTGCAGCCCGTTGTAGTAGGTGCTGGTGCCCGAGGCACGAAGGAAGCCGTGCGAGGTTCCCGCGGCATTGGCGTGAATGCATACGAGGAAATCCGCATTGGCGTTGTTGGCACGCTCGGCCCGCTCCCACAGGCCGGGGTTCTCATCGCGGAAGCGTACCTGCACCACCTTCGCGCCGCGGGATTCAAGCTCCTTCTGCAAAGCGAGGGCAGCCTCCCAATTGATGGTTTTTTCCTTCGTGCCGAAGAGGCCCATGGCCCCCACGTTTCTCGCTCCGCCGTGGCCGGCTTCGATGGCGATGGTCAGGCCTTTCAGCGGGGAATCCGGAGCGGCCGCCAGTTTGCGCGGATGCCGTACATGGAGCACGAACATGCCGTCGTTGACCTCGGTCCAGTAGCCCCAGTTCTGCCGGCAGGTCAGCGGGACGGTCAGCCGCACCCGGTTCTCCTCCATCTGCTCGGCGCGAACGTAGCCGAGCACGCGTGCGGTGGACTTGTGGCTGATCCAGGTCATGGCATCGTGCGTGTTGTAGAAGTCGATGTAGAGGCGGTTGCTGGGATCGACCTCGCTGTGGACGGCGAAGGCGACCGGTGCTCGCATGTGAATGGAGAGCGTGTCTTCATCGTCGCTGCCGGCGGCTGCACAGGACTCGAAGTAGTTGTGTGGGATCGGCGTGCCCTGCGGCAGGAGTTGGGCCTGTCGCTGCGAGATCCAGCCTACCGTTGATGCGGACAGACGCACCTTGTACATGCCCGAGGAAGAGCCAAGAACCTCCATCCGCGTGCCCTTGGGAACGAAGCCAAGCCACGGACCGCCCAGGCGCACTTCGTGCAAGCCGTAGGTGATGCCGGTACCCTCGGAGGTGGTTTCAGCGATGCGGCCCGCGGTACTGGCGTCGAGTTGCGGGGGTTTGCTCTCTTCTGCTGGAGCCGGTGCGGAGGCGGCAACTGCGGTGGCCGGTGGTGCGGTTCGTGTGATGGTGAGAACGCGTGTGAGGCTTTGATCGCCCTGTTTGGCGGTGATTTCTATGCGGTTTTCGCCGACTTGCAGCGGGATGTTGTCCTTGGCGAAACCGCCAGTGGTGGCGTAGACCTCGACGGGTTGGGCTGCGATGGTAACCTGGGTGCCGGGAATCGAACGGCCGAGCACGTGGACAACCTCTTCGGTCGTTTTGGTGCCGTCCTTGGGCGAGAGAATCGCGAGATAGGGCTTGTTGCGCAACTCAGCAGTGCCGGGCAGCGTCAGCTTGACCTTGGCCACCTCGCCGGCTTTGACTTCGATTGGATCGCTGGTCAGAGGAGCCGCGCCTTCGTAGCTGGCAACGATCTGCACTGTCCCCGGATTGACCTTGTCGAAGGCGAATCGACCGTCGGCACCGCTGGTCCAGGCGGGGTCGGCGAATCGGCGTCGGCCGCGACGGTTGCCGGATCGATTGTCCTGCGTCTTGAGCGACAGCTTCGCGTCCACCAGCGGCTGACCGTCATCGGCTAGCACGGTGCCGAGGATCACGCCGTACTCAGGCTTCTGCAGGCGAGCGAGTTGCGGGACGGGAGCCTTCTCCTGGTAAAGGTCCTTCCTGGCTGCGTCGAGGATGCCGCGTCGCTGGGCGGAGGTGTAGCTGAACAGCACGGTGCCGAAGCCGCCGGCCTCGCGGGTGACCTCGATTTCGCGTTCGTTCTCATCCACTCCGAACATCCGCTGGCCGCCGACGACGCGATCGCCGCCTACGCCTGCGATGAAGTCCTTGAGCAACTCGTCGTAGTTCGGCTTGGGGTCGGGCATGTCCCAGTAGATCATGGGCATGAGCAGGTCCATACCGCCCTGCTGGCACCAGGCCCAGGTGTCCTGGAAGTAGTCGTGATAGCCGCTACTAAAGGTGCCGTAGCCATCGATGTTGTGCCGATTGTAGATGCCCCAGGCAGAGCAGGAGAACACTACTTGCGGCTTGACGGCCCGCATCTCAGCGGCAAGGTCGTTGACCAGCTTGTCCACCTGCAGGCGCTGCCAGTCGGCGTAGTCGAGCAGGTCGGGGTTGCCGCGGCTGAAGAAGCGTTGCCGGCTGACAGCGTCGTAGCTGTACTCCGGGCCGGGGTAGCGGATGCGGTCGAGGTGGATGCCGTCGACGTCGTAGCGGTTAACCACGTCCATGATGACACTGCGGACATAGGCCTGCACAGCAGGTATGCCGGCCGACATCCAATAGTATTCGCGGCGGGTGGGCTTGCCGTCGCGATCGACGCACAGCCATGAGTCGGCCGAGTTGGGGCCGTGCCGGTTGAACAGATGCTCGGGCGGCGGAGGCAGACTCTCGAAGCGCGGCTCGAGCATGGGCATGGCGTTGATGTAGGCGTGGAACTGCAGGCCGAGCCGATGAGCTTCGGAGATGGCCAGTGCGACCGGATCGAAGCCGGGATCCTTGCCGCCGAGGTGCCCCGACCAGGGCTCGATCTTGCTAGGGTAGAGCGTGTCAGCCGCCCCGCGGATCTGGAACACGACCGCGTTAAAGTTGGCGGCAGCGATGGATTCCCGAATGCGCGTGATCTTCGCTTTGCATTCGGCGGGATCTGGCGAAGTCCATTCGAAACGTGTCACCCAGACACCGCGGAACTCAGGCTTGGGTTGGGCGTGGGAGATAGAGCTGAAGACGAGCAGACAGGCTGCTGCCGCAAGTGCCAGGCGAGTTCTCATTGGAGGGTCCTTTCAACGGTCGGCAGAGGGAAGCCGCGGTTTCAAGATTGCCGCAGGCGAGCAAACGCAACTGACTCCGTGTCACTTCATCAAAGCTATGAAGCCGGCTTGCTCAAAGTGGTGGTCGCCGGTCAAAGCATCCATTATCCAGTGATCCTGCATCACAATGAAAGAAGTACAATCCGTCAACGACCACCCCTTATCGGGACGGCTTCCGAAAAGCTCGGCGGCGCGGTCACAAAGAGTGTCTGACGCAGGAACTATTACAACCTTTGGATGAGATCGCAAGAACCGCAGGAACGGTACAAAAGCGTCGCGGCTTGCAGGCGCCGACATGCCGTCAGCCAATTCGGTCAGGACCCAAGAAGTCGTGCACACCTGCCGGCCGAGGCTGGAAATAACCTCAACGGCTTCTGCATGCGCCTCATCCCCTTCGACAAGCAATGCAAGGAAGAAGAAAGTATCAGCGAAGCAAGGTTTCATTCCTTGGGCTTCCCGTGGATGTAATGGTCGTGGTTGCGTGCCATGTCAGAGGGGAGGCCCTTGGCTGACCCGGCGAACTTCAGCAGCCCTTCGCGCAGAGTCTCATACTCGTCGGCCTCGCTCACGGGCTCGACCAGCACCTCGGCCCCCTCTTCGAGCTGTGCGCCCGGCTCCAGGACCACCATTCCGCCTTGTACTCTGCCTTTATAAGTCGTGGGTCACCTCGGTGCATTGTACTCGATCGCGGCCGACAAGAGGAGCCTTTTTCACCGCACAAGATACAGTGACAGTGTGGCGATATCCGCTGGGCTGATGCCGCTGATGCGGGCGGCCTGGCCCAGGCTGCGGGGGCGGAAACGGGCAAAACGCTCGCGGGCCTCGAAACGTAGCGTGGTG
Source organism: Phycisphaerae bacterium (assembly GCA_046704145.1). Taxonomy (GTDB): domain Bacteria; phylum Planctomycetota; class Phycisphaerae; order UBA1845; family PWPN01; genus JACQVT01. Next base: position 3,462 of record JBJKSL010000311.1, on the reverse strand, counting down.
ATGGCGGCGAAGTCGAAATTGTCGGGGATGAGCCTGGTTTCAAGTTGGCGGTGGCGTTGGATCAGTCGCTGCTCGCGTTCCAGGTAGCCGGCGTACTTGAGGTTGATCTCCACAGCTTCGAGCACGTCGGCAGCGAGTTCGTGCAGGTCCAATTGCTCCGCGCGAGATGCCAGATCCTGCAGGCTTATCTCCGGCCGGCGCAGCCAGTCCGAAAGCGAGTAGCCGTCCAGCCGTAGCTGCGTCAGGGTGCGTTGCAGTTGCTCGATGCTCTCGCGCTTGCGTTCGAAAATGGCCCAGCGGTGGTCGTCCACCAACCCCACACGCCGGCCGATCGGCGTCAGACGAATGTCGGCATTGTCGCTGCGCAGGTGGAGGCGGTACTCGGCCCGCGAGGTGAACATGCGGTACGGTTCATCCGGCGGCCGCGTGACCAGGTCGTCGATCATCACGCCAATGTAGGCTTGGTCGCGGCCGAGGACGAGCTTAGACCGGCAAGATGCCGGTCCCACACAAGATGGTAGCGGTTCCACGCACTCCGACCGGCAAGATGCCGGTCCCACACAAGACGATGCCGGTCCCACACAAGACGATGCCGGTCCTGCACAAGACGATGCCGGTTCCAAACAGGAAATCGCCGCATTGATGCCGGCGATTAACCCCTGGCCGGCGGCCTCTTCGTAGCCGCTGGTGCCGTTTATCTGTCCCGCAAGGAACAGTCCGCGCACAAGCTTGGATTCGAGGGTTGAATAGGTCTGATCCGTCGGCACCCAATCGTATTCGACGGCATAACCCCACTGCAGTATGCGAGCCTTCTCCAGGCCGGGAATCGATCGCACCAGCGACTCCTGCACGTCCGGCGGCAGCGACGTTGGGATGCCGTTGCAGTAGATCCATTCGCTTTCGTAGCCCTCCGGCTCGAGGAACACCTGGTGCGAGGTCTTGTCCGCGAAGCGCAAGACCTTGTCCTCGATGCTCGGACAATATCGCGGCCCGCGAGACTTGATCTGCCCAGAGTACATGGGGGCACGATGAATGTTATCGCGGATCAACTGGTGCGTGCGCTCGGTGGTGTGGGTAATCCAGCAGGCGACCTGCGGCTGGCGGATGGCGTCGGTCAAAAACGAGAACGGCACCGGCGGATCGTCGCCTGGCTGAGACGAGCATTGAGCGTAATCGATGGAGTCGCGGTGCACGCGCGGCGGCGTGCCCGACTTCAGGCGGCCGAGCGTAAAGCTCAGGCGGCGAAGCTCGTCGCTCAGGGTGACGGCGGCGGGCTCGCCGATGCGTCCGCCGACGGTCTGCTCCGGCCCACAGTGCAACAGTCCACGCAGGAAGGTGCCCGTGGTCAGGACCACTGCACGGGCAGCGAGTTCGCGGCCGTCGTGCAGGCGGACGCCGGAGATGGAAGAGAATGTTGAATGGTGAATGTTGAATGTTGAATTGGCAGAAGAAGAACCATCCTCGATGAGGAAGCGATCGACGGTGGCTTCGATGAGGTCCAGGTTGGGCGTATGGCGGAGGAGGTGCTGGACGGTGGCTTCGTAGAGTTCGCGGTCGGCCTGTGCACGCGGGGCCCAGACGGCCGGCCCCTTGCTGCGGTTGAGTATGCGGTACTGGATGCCCGCGCGGTCGGCGGCGATGCCCATCAGCCCGCCGAGGGCGTCGATCTCGCGGACTATCTGCCCCTTGGCCAGGCCGCCGATGGCCGGGTTGCAGGACATGCGCCCGATGGCGTCGACACGCATGGTCACCAGGGCGGTCGCGCAGCCCATCCGCGCCGCGGCCCAGGCGGCCTCGGCCCCGGCGTGTCCCCCGCCAATCACGATCACGTCGTAGTGTTGCATGGTCTACGCGAAAAGAGTTCCGTACACACGACAGGCCTCGGTGGCCGTCTCAAAATCTGTGTGCACCAAAGTGTTACCCACGGGTTGCGCTCCGGGCTTCGCCCTTCGCTATACCCGTGGCTTTCAACTGGCTTCGCCCTTCGCTGCACCCGTGGGCTTTCAACTGGCTTCGCCCTTCGCTGCACCCGTGGGCTTTCAACGGGCTTCGCCCTTCGCTGCACCCGTGGCTTTCAATGGGCCCGAGTTGAAGCAGCCCCTCGCCCCGAAGGCGAATGGTCGTCTATTGTAGCAGGAAATAGGCGTTTGCTGGAGGTCTCGGCCGGGGAGGATGGGATATGCTTAGGATGTGGCTGCAAGCGGATTATCAGGCGGACGGGATCCGCCCCGTGCACGAGTTCTTGCGAACGAGGAGTATCTCCAATGCGTCTCGAGACATTTCTGGTTGACCAGCACGTCGGCTATGAAAAGCACACCCATTCGCCAACCTACACGGCCCAGCGGCTGGCGGACGTGGAGCACATCTCCGGCTATCTGGTGGCCAAGCCGGTGGTCGTGCGGACGGGCAACTCTTTCGTGATATGCGTGCTGCCCGCACCCAAGCAGTTGGACATGGAACGCGTCGGTGAAATATTGAGCGACCCCAACGTCCGGATGGCCACCGAGTCGGAGATGGCCGAGCTCTTCCCCGACTGCGAGCTTGGAGCTGAACCGCCGATCGGAACGATGTACGGCATGCAGACGATCATGGACTCGAGCCTGCAGGCCGACGATTACATTCTGATGCAGGCCGGCTCGCACACCGAGGCCATCAAGACTCGGCGTGAGGATTGGGAAAAGCTGTGCAATCCGATCATCGGCGGTATCGCCAGGTAAGGTTGGCTTGCGGGAAAAGTGGTCCGCATCTGCATCTATCTTCAAGGGCGAGGGAGTTTCTGCGCAGTGGGCAGGAGAGATTGGAGCTTACGAACGAGATCGCGAGCTGCCGCAGTGTCCTCTGCACTGCAATGGAGTACGCGTACATCCTCATCCTTCGGTTCGATGGTGATGGTCAGGCGATCTGCCGGCAGCAGATCGATCACGCGATCCGCCCACTCGACGATTACCACGCCGCCCCGGCACATCTCGTCGAAACCAATCGCATCCAGATCCTCGCTGCCGCGCAGCCGATAGACATCGATGTGATAGATGGGCAGCGGCTCCGACCGGAGGTGGCCTTCGTACTCGTTCACAATCACGAAGGTTGGGCTGTTCACCTGCCGCAGGTCGCGTACGCCGGCCCCGGCGGCGATCCCCTTGACCAGCGTGGTTTTGCCGGCCCCCAAGGGGCCGATCAAGGCGACGACATGCCCCTGCTCGAGCAGGCTGCCGAGCGCACGGCCGACGTGGTCCGTCTCCGACAGATTACTGCATGTTACGGCAAAAGAGGTCATTTGAAGTGCTCGTACCCTCGCGGCTCAACGGCCTCTCGCCGCCCGTCCGCGTGAACGATGGTCAGCGTAGGCTCACCCTGCCGCACCGGCACAATCCGCCCTACCGGGATAAGCAGATAGTGCTCGTGATCCAATGCGTTCGCCCCGACCACGAGCAACTCGAAGTCCTCGCCATCATTCAACGCCTG
>JBJKSL010000310.1:0-2687 GCA_046704145.1 Phycisphaerae bacterium | reverse complement strand
GTCGTGTTCTTCTCGTAGACCACCTCGCCCTGCTCGCCGGCGGGCGCATCGAAGGGCAGCACGCGTACGCGAAAGGTCACGCCGTCGCTGGGCGTCTCACCGGCAGCCGGCTGATGATCGCGGATGGCGTTGCCAAACTGCAACCGGATCGGCCCCTTCACCGGCAGTTGCAGCGGGTACTCCACCAGCACCGTGCCAATTCGCCCGTGCAGATAGGGCGGATGCATGACCAGCGCGTCGCGTGCATCTCCCCGCGTTACCTTCACGCCCGGCTGAAGCGTGCAGTTCGTGCTCGGCTCCGTGCCACACCAGCCCACCGGCATGATCGTGGGCTTCTGCCCGAAAACCTGCACGATCGCTCTCCGCACGTCCAGACGGCACAGCCTTAGAGCGCCGTCCTCCGGCAGTGCCACTGCTTTCCACTCCACCGGCACGGTTGCACGCGGCGGCCTTGGCAGCTTTGCCTCCACAATCAGCACGGCGTGCAGTTTGATAGCCTCGCCCGGCCCGTCGGTCTCGGCGAAAACGTGGATGGGGTACATCGCAGAGTACGTGCCCTCGCCCGCCGTGACTGCAAAATCGACCGTTGTCTTGCTCTTCGCCTCGACGGCAAAAGGCTTGCCGCTGGCCGGTATCGCCTTCCAGTTGTCGATGACCGCCAACCGAACGTGTCCCTTAAGTGCCGTATCGCCCTTGTTTTCGAGCACAGCGTGCATCGCCAGCGGTGCATCTGCCTTGGTAACCTCGGCCGGCCCCTCAATGCGCAACGTGAGTACGCCAGACGCATCCATGGCAGGATGAAATCCAAACGCCAACGCCGGCAGCAAGAATATCAGCAACATGGCAAACAAATGGTAGACACGTGCGCGCATCGCATTCCTCCTGGTACGGCGATGATACTCGACAACTACAGCGCCCGCGAGAGATTCTGCAGGCAGGCACGATCGAAGAACGAAGCGGCTGCGGTCGTTCACTCAAACCAGGAGATGGTCACGTAAACGCCTGCTAATGCACACAAGCATAGGGCGGAGAGGCTGAGCCAGCAGCTACGGGGGATGGCAGGAGAGAACACGAAAATTGCCGCAACGGCTCCGACCGCGAAGAGCAGACCGACATTAATCACCGCGGCGATCCAAGTGGCCAGACCACCGGCGGCTGACGATGCACGCCAGCCAAGGAATGCTCCAAAGACCAGCCCCAGAATCGCGAACAGGACGCTGGGCATGAACGATTCCGACCAGTGCGGGCTGGCCGCGTCCATTAGCTTGTCAGCTGCCAGCATAGCCCGCCGCAACGCGCCCAGAGCCAGCACCAGCAGCACCGCCGCAGGTAGAGTGCAAACCCCGGTCGATATCGTGGCACCCAGCAGTGCGCGCGTCGTGGATAGAAACGCGCCGCGGTCAGCTTCTTCACTCATCACGCTGTCTCGTGCCGAGCAGGTCGGCCGCCGTCCTGGCGTCCTCGATAGAGGTGGCCACGCCCTTTCCGTCGAAGGTCACGTCAAAGCAGACTTGCTCGGAGAACATATAGTGCAGGATGAAGCCCTCTTTGTAATCGCCCGACTTGATGCCCCTGGTAACCTTGTTGACGCTGAAGTCCACCATGGGACCGATCATGGGTTCTTCAGTCATTTGGCCACCGATCTTCCGCCGGGACACGCTGATAGTCTGGAGCCTCGGGTTGTCGCCGGCGACTTTGATGACCTGCGTCCAGGTCATGCCGGGCTTGATGGCGGCCTTGGCTTGCCGGCCCTGCGCATCGGGGTCGAACGAACTGCCACCCCCCAGGTAGTAAGCTGCACCAATGCCCAGACCGACCAGGACCAACAGGATCATGATAGCTTTCATGGAATGTGACCTTTCGGTTCGGTACTACAAGAGCGCTTTGTGGCTTTGTGTAGCGCAAGAACTGGCCCACAACCCTCGTAAACGTGACCACTGCATCGCTACAAGAAACGGCAAATGCCGTGTGCGATCGGGATACGAATTGAGCCGAGTCCGCCAGGACCCGATCGGAGACAAGATATCACAAATGCATACCGAGATCAAGAAGTATTGCAGAGATTTTCGGCATCAGGATCTTGCCGGGCGGAAGGTCGTCGGTTGGCAACCGCTGGTGCGCGAATCCGCTGTTCCGCTCTGCTGGAATCCACTTGTGCGGGAATCCCTTCCCGCACCCACTCTTGCGGGAATCCGTTCCCGCGATTTCGCCCCCGCTTCGCCCACAGTTGCGAGCAATCACCATACTCTTGTCGCACATTCCGAAACGACGGCTTTTTGTCGCCGCCAGTCCGCTTCTGTAGTCTAATACGCGTATGCGAGTGGTGTACTTTACCGCCGGAGCCGCAGGGATGTACTGCGGCACCTGCCTGCGCGACAACACGCTGGTGGCTGCACTGCGGGCTGCCGGTCGCGATGTGCTGCTGGTGCCGCTGTACTCGCCCATTCGCACGGACGAAGCCGATGTCAGTGAGCCGGTGGTGCTCTACGGCGCACTGAATGTCTACCTGCAGAGCAAGTCCATCCTGTTTCGATCTCTGCCGGCCTGGCTGAGTCGGCGGCTGGATTCGCCCCGCCTGCTCCGGCGACTGCCCCGCATGTCGGGAGGCGAGTTGCCCGACATGCTCGGCGAACTGACCCTGGCAACGCTGCGCGGACGGCACGGCCCGCAGCGCAAGGAGCTACGTA
>JBJKSL010000309.1:0-6876 GCA_046704145.1 Phycisphaerae bacterium | reverse complement strand
GTGGAGAACATCGGGATCATCGCACTAGGCATCGGCACCGGGATGCTCGGACTCAGTCTGCATTGTGTACCCATGATGGTGTTGGGCTTCGGCGGCGGTCTGCTGCACGTGCTGAATCACTCGTTGTTCAAGGGCCTGCTCTTTTTGGGGGCAGGGGCGGTTCTGCATGGTACCGGCACACGGCGCATGGACAGCTTGGGCGGCCTGCTCAAAAAAATGCCGTGGACAGGTTGGAGCTTTCTGGTTGGCGCGGTCGCAATCTGCGGTCTGCCCCCGCTCAACGGTTTCGCGAGCGAACTGCTCGTGTATCTGGCAGCCTTTAACGGGGTGCTTTCCGCGAGCGCGTCGGGGCTGTTTCTGCTGGCAGCCGTCGTAGCCGGTCTGGCTCTCATTGGCGGGTTGGCGATGGCCTGCTTTGCCAAGGCCTTCGGGACGGTTTTTCTCGGGGAGCCCAGATCGGAACAGGCCGGGCATCCGCACGAGTGCGGCTGGCGGATGCGTCTGCCGATGGTGGTGCTGGCTTTCGGTTGCGTTGGAATTGGCTTGCTGGGGCCGCTTGTCCTGGTGTTGATCTCGCCGATAGTTGCGCTGCTGGCAGGCGCACCCGAGGAACTGGTACGTACGGCAGCCGCCGGCCCGCAGTTGGTGCTGGTTTTCGTGGCGGCAGGGGGGCTGGTGCTGATACTGGCCACTGCAGGTCTGATGGTTGTGCGCCGGGGCCTTTTGCGACGTAATAATGTCACTCAATCGTGCACCTGGGATTGTGGTTATGCTCGGCCCAACGTCCGCATGCAGTACACCGGCTCGTCGTTCGCTCAGCCGCTCACCGGTCTGTTTCAGGGGCTTCTGAGGACGCGCACGGATGTGGCTCCTGTGTCGGGATACTTCCCTGCCGCAAGCTCGCTGCGCACGCAGACGGATGACGTGTGTCGCGAGAAGCTCTACGGCCCTGCCTTCCGGGGCGTGGGCTGGTTGCTTTCCAGGCTGCGTTGGCTGCAGCACGGACGCGTGCAGATATACGTCTTGTACATTGCGATTACGCTGTTGACTCTGTTGTTATGGAAGCTGGCGTAGAACCTGCCGGATGCTTCGCGACGGATGTGGCGAACGCAGGAGGGGAGTATAGCGTCTAACGAGACCTGAAATCAGACCGGCTGGAAGCCGGTCCCACACGGTTTTGGTGGACGTCGGTCCTACACGGTTTTGGTGGACGTCGGTTCCACACGGTTTTGGTGGACGCCGGTTCCACACGGTTTTGTCAGACGGTTTTGCCAGATGCCCTAAAGAGTGCATAACGATGGGAATTGCTGGTCTTTTCCAACCTGTGCTCGGTTTGCTGTTGGCCCCGCTTTTGCTGGGGGTCATCAACAGAGTCAAGGCTCTGTGTGCCGGACGCACCGGTCCGTCGCTGATTCAGCCCTATTACGACCTTTCCAGGCTTCTGCGTAAGGGTGCGGTCTACAGCAGGACGACCACGCTGGTTTTCAGACTGGCTCCGCTGGTCGGACTCGCATCGGTCTTTATAGTGCTGTTTCTCTTGCCGGTGGGCGGATGTTCAGCAGTGCTGGCTTTCCCGGGCGATGTGGTGCTGTTGGCGTATTTGCTGGGGCTGATGCGTTTTCTGACGGTGATCGGGGCACTGGACACCGGCTCGAGCTTCGAGGGCATGGGGGCCAGTCGTGAAGTGCAGTTTTCCGCGCTGGCCGAGCCGGTGTTGATGCTGGCCATGGTGGGACTGGCTCGGTTTGCGAACAGCGTCTCGCTGTCGGAGATATATGCTTCGGTCACCGCCACGGCCTGGATGCATGCCGGGCCTACGCTGGGCATGTTGTCGGTGGCGTTGTTTGTGATCCTGCTGGCTGAGAATTGCCGCATTCCCGTGGATGATCCCAACACGCACCTGGAACTGACCATGATCCACGAGGTCATGGTGCTTGATTACAGCGGGCCCGACTTCGCTGCAATTCTCTATGCGGCGGCATTGAAGCTGTGGGTCTTCGGTTCGCTGCTGGTGGGGCTTTGTGTGCCGGTGCGTACCGGGCGGCCATTGCTCGACCTGTGCGCCTTTCTGATGGGGATGTTGCTGGTGGCCGTCCTCGTGGGCGTGGTCGAATCGAGCATGGCCAGACTGCGGTTGCTCCGCGTGCCCCAGCTTCTGGTCGGAGCGGGTGCGATGACGATTCTTGCGGTGGTGCTTGTAGTGAGGTGACGGCGTGCAAGCCTGGACGGATCTAATCCTGATCGCGGTAGTCCTGACCAACCTGGCCCTGGTCGGCCTTAGTTCGCTGGGCACGTGCATTCGCGTGATGGCCCTCCAGGGCGCGCTGCTGGGGTTAGTCATCGTCGGCGTGCAGCAGAGCGAGTTTGCGTTTCATACGCTGGTGCTGGTCGCCGGCACGGTTGCGATCAAATCCTTTGTCTTTCCGCTTCTGCTACGGCGAGCGGTGCGAGAGGCCAACATCCGCCAGGAGGTTGAACCGTTCCTGGGGTTTGGCTCATCGCTGCTCATCGGCACGCTGGCGTTGCCGTTTGCGATGTGGCTGGGCGGTCGTCTGCCTCAGATAGAACAGGGCGTGTTGCCGCTCCTGGTGCCGGTAGCCTTTCACGCCATCCTGATGGGGTTGCTCTTGATTGTCAGCCGTCGCAAGGCAGTGACCCAGGTGCTTGGCTATCTGGTGCTCGAGAACGGGATTTTCATTTTTGGTGTGGGTCTGGCACGTCAGGCAACATTGCTGGTCGAAATGGGCATCCTTCTCGACGTTTTCGTCGCAGTATTCGTGATGGGTATCGCCATCTTCCACATCAGCCGGGAGTTCGACCACATCGACACCGACCAGTTGTCCCTGCTGAAGGAGTAGTTGGATGCTCGCGGCCCTCTTTTTCGTTCCTGCTCTTGCTGGCCTTGCAGCCTTTGCCATTCAGTCGCATGGTCTGCGCCGAGCCCTGCTGCTGGCGACAGCAGGAGCTCACGCGGCGCTGACGTTGCGCGTCTGGCTGTGTCCGCCGCCGCCCAGCTTCGACGGGTTCCTGAATCTGGACGCGTTGGGCACGCTATTCTTGAGCATTACCAGCGTGCTGTTTTTGGCTGCAGCAGTTTACGGGATTGGGTATCTGCGCCGCGAAGATCCGCACAAGCGTCAGGACTTCGATCGGGGCTTCCTCTTCGTGAATGCGCCCGAGGCGGTGTTCACCGGGTGTTTGCTGCTGTTTCTGGCGATGATGACGCTCGTGTGCCTTAGCGGCCACTTCGGGCTGACCTGGGTTGCGGTCGAGGCCACCACGTTGGCCAGTGCTCCGCTGATCTACTTTCACCGGCATCATCGTTCGCTGGAGGCGACCTGGAAGTACCTGCTGATCTGCTCGGTGGGTATCGCCCTGGCACTGCTGGGCATCTTCCTTGTATCCGTCGCTGCTACCGGCAAGGATGGGCTGACCGTCTCGCTGCTGACGGATGAACTCGTGCGGCACGCGTCCAACCTGAACCAGGCGTGGCTGAAGCTCGCCTTTGTGTTTCTGCTGGTCGGCTACGGGACGAAGATGGGCCTGGCCCCCTTGCACACCTGGCTGCCGGACGCCCACAGCGAGTCGCCATCGGTGGTGTCGGCGTTGCTGTCGGGGGCGCTGCTCAACTGTGCGTTTCTCAGCATCTTGCGGGCTTATCAAGTGCTTGTCGCAGCCGGCTGTGCTGCTTTTGGGCAGGATCTGCTGATTCTGCTGGGGCTGGTGTCGATGGGCTTCGCGGCGATCTTCATCATCGGGCAGCAGGACTACAAACGCATGCTGGCGTATTCGAGCGTCGAGCATGTCGGTATTCTGGCACTTGGCGTCGGGCTGGGCGGAGTCGGCGCGTTCGGGGCCATGCTCCATGCGGTGAATCACTCGCTTACCAAGGCGATGCTGTTCTTCGTGGCGGGCAATCTGCTCACGGCTTACGGGACCAAGTCTTCTCGTGAGATTCGAGGCGCCTTGGGTGTTCTGCCGATTTCTGCGACGCTCTGGTTGGCGGGCTTTCTGGCGATCACCGGTTCGCCTCCCTTTGGCATGTTCCTCAGCGAGTTCACCGTGCTCAAGGCTGCATTGAACCAGGGCCATACGGTGGCCGCGGTGCTGTATCTGGTCTTCTTGGGACTCATTTTTATCGGCATGGCCGGCGTATTTCTGCGGATGGCGCAGGGGCGCGATCCGGTTTCGGAGCGGCGCTCGACTCGTGAGACCATTCTTTCGGTCTTGCCGCCGGCCGTCCTGTGTTGCATCGTGCTGAGTCTTGGCGTTTGGATTCCGGCTCCATTGCAGGATCTGCTTCATCGGGCCGCGAAGGCCATAGGAGGCTTTTGATGGCTCAAGCCAATTGCCTGATCCTGCATAACGGAGACACCGCTGCGGTGGAGCGCGTGCCGCTATTGGGTATGCGCGAGTTTCGTGACGCGGTGATCGGCCGAGTGAACGACGGCGGAGCACGCATTGCGGCACTGTTCGGCAGCGCGCAGAGCGATGACTCCGTGAGGCTCATCTGTGTGCTCGCGCATGGCAGGTCCAGCACGCTTGAAGTCTGCGCCACCGAGCTTGCCGAGCAATATCCCGCTCTGACTCCTGATTGTCCGGCCGCTCACTGGTTCGAACGCGAGATTGCCGAGCAGCTCGGCGTGCGTCCGGAAGGCCATCCCTGGCTCAAGCCCATTCGCTTTCATCGACCCTATCGGCCCGGCCACGATGCCTGGGGTCGGGCGGCGGCTGCGGAGTTGGAGCCGTGTGTCACCGACTACTTCAGAGTTGAGGGTGAAGACGTCCACGAAGTTGCCGTCGGACCGGTTCATGCCGGCATCATTGAGCCGGGGCACTTTCGCTTTCAGTGTCACGGTGAGAGCGTGTACCACCTGGAAATCTCGCTGGGCTATCAGCATCGCGGGATCGAGAAGGCTGTGAGGGAGGGGGGCACCGCGCGGACTATTCATCACATGGAAACACTGGCCGGCGACACTTCCATCGGTCATGCGACGTGCTACTGCCAGGCACTGGAAGCTCTGGCGGGAGCGCACGTCTCAGCCCGCGCCCAGGTGATTCGTGCAATCGCTCTCGAACTCGAACGACTGGCCAATCATACCGGCGATCTTGGTGCTCTGGCCGGCGACGTGGGCTTTCTGCCCACGGCCTCGTATTGCGGGCGGATTCGCGGCGATTTCCTCAACATGACCGCGTTGATTTGCGGCAATCGCTTCGGTCGAGGTCTGGTGCGCCCGGGCGGCGTTGCATTCGAACTTGAGCCGAGTCGCCGTGACGAATTATTGCGCAGAATTGAAGCTGGTCGCCGGGACGTCACTGAGGCGGTCAATCTGCTTTGGGACTCGCCTTCGGTCATGAGCCGCTTTCAGGAGACCGGGACCATTTCGCGAGCCACGGCGATCGATCTCGGGCTGGTGGGCGTGGCAGCCCGTGCGTGTGGATTGGAACGCGACAGTCGTCAGGAGTTTCCGACCGGCATCTACAGATTTGCGCAGGTTGCAGTGTCGACCGGAGACAGCGGCGATGTCTTTGCTCGGGCGTTCGTACGCTGGCTGGAGATTCAGCGATCGTTGGCCTTCATCACCGAGCAACTGCAGTCGCTGCCGGAGGGCAGCACTCGCGGTCCGCTTACAGCGTTGCAGCCTTCTCGCATGACGGTCAGCCTCGTCGAAGGCTGGCGCGGCGAGATCTGTCACGTTGCGTTGACCGACGCCTCCGGCAAATTGGCCGGCTACAAGATCGTCGATCCGTCCTTCCACAACTGGATGGGGCTGGCCATGGCCCTGCGCAATCAGCAGATCTCAGATTTTCCGCTGTGCAACAAGAGCTTCAACCTGTCTTACTGCGGACACGACCTGTAGGGGGCATCATGCTGAAGATCCTGACCTCTCGAATTCGACAAGGGCATCGCACGATCGCTTATCCCGAGGGCGAGGCCGTTCTCCCCGACCGTTTTCGCGGCCGGCCTACGGTGGATGCCGCCAAGTGTGCCGGGCAGTGTGATGCGTGTGTTCCCGCGTGCCCGACGCAAGCCGTTGGTCGTCAGAATGGCAAGCTTGGTCTCGACATGGGAAAGTGCCTGTTCTGTGGAGAGTGTGCCGCGGCCTGTCCGACAGGTGCGGTCAGCTTCACACGCGAGCACAGTATGGCCGCGCGAAGCCGTAACGATCTGGTGCTGACTGACGCTGTTCACAAGGCTGCGAGTGCCTTGGAAGAGAAATCACGGCGGATCTTCGGCCGGTCGCTCAAACTGCGTCAGGTGTGCGCAGGTGGTTGCGGTGCCTGCGAAGCCGATCTGAATGTGTTGTCCACGGTTGTTTTCGATCTGAGTCGATTCGGGATTCAGTTCGTGGCCTCGCCGCGTCACGCTGACGGCATCGTGGTGACCGGGCCGGTGACTACCAACGTGAGGTTGGCTTTGCTCAAAACCTACGAGGCAGTTCCAGCACCCAAGCTGGTGATCGCGGTGGGGGCGTGTGCAATTTCCGGCGGTCCGTATGCTGGCCACGCGGAGTGTTGTGACGGGGCGTCAACGTGCGTACCGGTCGACCTCTTCGTGCCCGGCTGCCCTCCGCATCCGCTGACCATTCTGGACGGCCTCCTGCGGCTGATAGGTCGCGTTGGCAGCTCTCCTGCAGCAAGGTGACGGCCAAATCGGGCGACGTGCGTTCTGCATCTGGGGCACATCGTGGTAGCGGGATGGAGTGTTCTGTGCCAGCACCAGGGGTGGCACGCATCGCATTTCTTTTTTGCCTCCTCAGCAGAATCTGTGGGCGAGTTGCGGCTCCGGTAGCTGGCCAAGTGCATGATAGATGGCGATTTCCGCCACCTTCAGTTCCCGAAAGCCGTAGGCTTTTCTGATAGTCAGTTTGATCT
>JBJKSL010000308.1:0-3326 GCA_046704145.1 Phycisphaerae bacterium | reverse complement strand
GTGTGGCAGGAGGGCCGAATCTTGGTCTTGCCGGTCAGCGCCTCCAGTATCTGCGCCAGCGGCACCACCACACTCAGCGGGAACATGTCGTGCAGCGGGCTTGTGCCTGAAGCCCTGGCGACGTCGTGCGCCAGGTCGCCGAGTGTGTAGCGGCGGGCGGCCACTTCGCCGGCGTCCATGCGGCCGGTGAACGAGACCGGCTGGAAGCTGATCGCACTGATCACGTCGATGTTCTTGACGGCGAAGTCGAAGATCGGGCCAACCTGGTCGTCATTGATGCCCTTGAGAATCGTCGGCACCAGGCAGATCTTCAGGTCCAGCTTGCGGCAGTTTTCGATGCAGGCGAGCTTCTTTGCCCAGATGCCCGGGTAGTTCCGCGTGGTCTTGTACGGCTCCTCGCCGATGCCGTCAAACTGCAGGTACAGCGTGTGCAGTCCGGCCGCCGCGGCCTGGCGGGCGAATTCGTAATCGGCCAGGCGAATGCCGTTGGTGGCGATCTGGATGTGCGAGAAGCCCATCTCGCGGGCCTTGGCGACGATCTTGAGGAAGTCCGGATGCACGGTCGGCTCGCCGCCGGTGATCTGGATGGCCGTGCACGGCGTCGGCCGCAGGTCGCGAAGGGCCTGCAGCTGCCGCACGATCTGGTCGTAGTCGGACTGGGCAACGTAGCCCGCAGCGCCGGCGTTTGCGAAGCAGATCGGGCAGCGCATGTTGCAGCGGTTGGTCAGGTCAATCTGCGCCAGGCAGGCGCTTGAAAGGTGCTGATTGCACAGGCCGCAGTTGGAGGGGCAGTTGTGGCCATCCTTCACCTGCGGGAACTGCTGGCCGGCGTGCTCCTCGAAGCTCCACCACGCGGCCTTGGAGTACAGGAGTGCGTCGGAGTTTATACAGTCCTGGAAGTACCCGTGCTGCGGGCAACTCTTCTCGATCAGCACCTTGCCATCCTGCACGAAGTAGCGGCCGACGATGATCGCGGCGCACTGCGGGCAGAGCGTTTCGACCGTTCGCGGCAGGCGGCGGAGGATCGGGTGAATCCGCGACCCGTGATAAGTGCGGGCGGCCGAGCCGGGAAAGTCGCTGGCAAGCTCCGTCCAGATCGCGTCGTGATGCACCTGGCGGGTCCGGCCGCACGCCTCGCAGTCGAACCTCAGCACCACCTGGTCGGCAGCTCGCTCGAACGTCGCGGGCACGACGCGGCGGCACTTGGGGCACGTGGCCTGCGTGCCTACCGGCAGCCTGGCGTACGTCGCGGCAAAACGCCGCATGGACCGGCGATATTCGTTCAGGCCCACAGGTCCGCCTGTCCCTCCAGGCGGGCGGCCGCTATTGTCGATCGATGCAATCTCAGCATTGCACAGGACCGTATCCACATCCACGGAATCACTCATTCAAAGGCTCTCCCGCGCTGCCCCTCACTGGAAAAACTTCGGGTACCGGCGCTGGACTTTTTTGCGTTTTCGATAGCCTGCCGCCAGTTCCATGAAGATATCCAGGTCACGTTCCATGTTAGAACTGGAAGCGTCGAAATAAAAATTGCGAACCGGAATATCGTCGTAATCCTTTGCCAGGGCATGGTAAACGGCTTCGGAGACTATCCCGTTCATGCAGGAAAATGGGCTGATGTCGATGATGCCGTCGGCGCCCTTGTGGTAGAGGTAAACGCTCTTGCCCACGGACAGGGCCATCTCCCCAAGCGCCCCATCGGCCGGCAAGTACGGCCAGCCGGGCCTCAGGACCTCCTCGTAAAGGTCGTGCGGCTCCTCGTAGCCGACCAGGTCCTCGGCGAAGCAGGCAAGCAGCTTGTGCTCATCACGCTTCTGGACGGCGTTCTTAACAACGGCGCCGAGCATCTCCAGCGTCAGCGTCTTGCCATCCCGCCGCAGCAGGCTCTTCTGCGACCAGTTGGTGTACCAGACCCACTCGGTGACGTCGCTTATCCACGCCTCGCCGCCGTGGGCCTCGATTTTGCGGACTGCGTCGTAATTGCTGAAGGTGTTGAGGCGGCAGAAGATCTCGCCGACCACGCCGATGAGCGGCTTGTCTTTTGTGTAGCGGACCGGAACGGCGCGGAATACATCGCGGCACTTGACGAGCGTCTCCTGCAGGGCCGTCATCCGGGCGCGGGGGGGGCAGATTCGGCGTTTGCAGCGACGCCTCCAGCAGTTCCATAGCCTTGGCGTACGCCTGGTCGGCGGCGCCTTTGACCGTTTCGTACGGCCGCATCTTGAGCAGCATTTTCCGCAGCACGTCAGCGCTGACCATGCCCCGCCACAACTGGCGGATCATGTCGGTGGCGTGCTCGCCCAGGCCGTCGTAGCTGTTCTTGCTGGTCGGCGAGACAATGGGCACATCCGTATGACCCAGTTCATCGAGCACTTGGCGGAGGTAAGGACCGTACTGGCCGAAGCGGCACGGGCCCTCGGCGGTAGGCATGAAGAACGCGGTCTTGTCCGGGTCGAAGTCCTTGGCGTGGATGATCTTGAGGAAATCGCCAAGCGTGACCTTCTCCGGGTAGCACTCCTCGCCGCTTGAGTACAGGCCGCCAAGCTCGAGGGTCTTTTCATCCGAGGGCGGCGTTGACGCCGCGTCCACGCCATTGGCGCGGAAAACGGCCGCCATCATCCGCGCGCCAATGTACGTCATGCGCGGAATCCACAGCTTGCGTCCCTTGAGGCTTGTCGGAGCACGGCTCGAAACAGAAGTCATAGCACCGTCCAAGGCGGCCGCTGCGCCCGCCGGCCGCCTTGCAGCCCGCCGGGGCACAGTGCACGCCATTCCTTTTTTGTGGCGACGCGGCAGGCACAGGCCGCGGTTCGCATGGCGACGAATTTTACCCTTACTTGACCGATTGCGACAGTGCAGGTTAGGGATTTTTACTCAGAACGGTCAAGCGAACATCGAACATTCAACATTGAACATCGAACTTTGAACTCAACTAAGTGCAATAAGTTCGATGTTCAGCGTTGAATGTTCAATGTTCGATGTTCGGGTTGTTTCGCCGTTACGCCGCCCACATTCTGGCCAGGATCGGATCCAGTTCCTTGCGGTAGGCCTGGAGATTCTGCTCGTTGCCCCACCGCTTGACCTGCTTGCCATCCACGAAAAGAATCACCGTCGGAGTGTGCTCGGGCTTGACCTTGAAGTCCGCGCTGAGCAGGCCGGCCGTGAACACGTTGACACTCAGAAGCTTGGCGCGGCCGGCATACTCGCGGGCCAACTGCGGCAACTTGTTGGCGAGCTTGCGAGAGTTGTCGTCGTTGCCATAGAAGGCCACGAGCACCGGATCGCCGCTGTGCAGCACCTGCTGATCAAACTCGAATCGGCTA
>JBJKSL010000307.1:0-2850 GCA_046704145.1 Phycisphaerae bacterium | reverse complement strand
ACTATTACCAGGCGCATATGGAACTTGTCCCCGCCGCGGCGTCCCAAGCACTGTCCGCACAAGACTTATGCGCCATTCGCCCGCGCACACAAATACGTAAAGCGTATGTCACCTTGAAGGGTTGGGTGCTGATCGACACCCCCAGTTGCTGCAGCGACGCTCGAAGATCCTTGATGCGCAGAACGGGCGGCAGTTGTCCGGCACTGGTCATGACAAACGCGTTGGAACATCCCTTACGCAGATTGCCGTGGACGCCAAACATGCCCACCAGCGAGCTCATCATCTTGCTGCCGCTGTAATACCCGTCGCTGAGAGAGACGAGCACGTCGGGCGTATGCTCGACAAGTCCGTGAAACGCCCGCCATAGCCGGTAGACGGCATCCGGGTAGTCGCTATCGGTAGTGGCTTCAAAGAGGACACGATCGTCGATGAATCCGTCAGGGCTGACGCGTCCCTCCTGAGTGAGTCGATCGACGATGGGCAACAATCCCAGCGGGTCTCCGGAATCGCAGCGGTAGCGATAGCCGGCAGTAGCGTGCGAAATTTCGGCCCGGCCGCTTCGACTCTGAACCACAATCCGATCGAGCGCATCACGATAGGCGGACAACTCTACGCCGCTGATCTTGAGGATGTCGTGAGCCAACGTTTCCGGCTTCTTCGTGTAGACGGCGGCACAGCCGACCATGCCAAACTCGGGCACGACGATGCTGTCGGGCTCTGCGAGAGTGTCGCCGACACGATAACCCATGCGTGCCAACTTGTGGGCCAGGGAAAGGCGCTTGCTTAAGCCATAGAAGTGGCCGTGATCGGACATGATCGTGAACCGCGCACGTCCCTTGGTCCGCCAAAAGAGCCAATGGCAGCAGCGGTCAACCCTGGCCATGGTCCGCTGATGTCCGCGACGACCGTGCCGCGCACCCGCAGCAGACGTGCCAACACAATAAGCGACCGTCATGGGCGTTCGGTGCTGGTGGTAGACCTCCTGCACTTCGCGAAGCTCGTACGAGAGCCAAGGATAGGGGTCCAGGTACGTCGGCATGTGAGCAATGGGAGACATGCGATAGTCCACGAACCTCGCCCAGTGCACATTGCCGTCGGCCGCGTAGGTGTCGTATCCGTTGGTCAGACGCTTGCCGTCGAAGAAGCACGACTCGACGCCCGGCGAGGGCGAACAGCCGAAGAACTCAGAGAAACTCAAGTCGCTCATCACCGGGAACGGACTGATTGTGCGGCTTGGCGGCGAGCAGTACCGGAACATGCCCTTCTGCCAAGCCTCCTGAGCGATGGGAAAAGAAATACTGTCGACCAGAAGCAGAAGATGCCGCTGCCGCTCGACAGGTATCTGTTCGAGATCGATGTACTCGGTGTGGGCACCATCGGCAGAAATGTATGCAAGCCGCACAATACGGCCGTCAGGAGCGAGTCGCTCGCAGTAATCCACTCGGCCATCGCGATCGACGTCGTAGGAGCGGTCCAGACCACCGTCCGGCAAAGCTTTTGTCTCCACCGGCGAGCGAGGGAACAGCTTGGGCCCCGTCGCATTGCAGCCCACCATCGCCGCGCCTGCAACGGCCGCGATCGCCATCAGATATGCACGTCCGAGCTTCATTCTTTGACGGGCCTGCTGGTTGCTTGCGGCGTGATGGATGTCAGCGTCCATCGATCGCGCGATATCCACCACTCGCTGAAGTGGATGTCATTATCGCCGATCAGCCGGTGACAGCCAATCTCGAACTTGATGCGACTCCGCCAGGGCAACCAGCGGGTGGCCCATGCGGGTTGCGTGGCAAAGTAGGCTTCGGGCTTGCTCTTGTAGCGACGCAGGCGAGCAATGACCACGTCGGTCGCCCAATCCGGATCGGTCCGCACAGCCTCCCAAGCCTTGCCGGTGAAGGTGATCCAGACATCCAGATCGCTCTCTCCCGAACCGCTGCGGTCGAAAATCTGTCGGCGAACGGACCTCTGACCAAGCAGCGGCTGTTGCTTTCGAGGCGAGTAAACGCCCTCCTGCGTGCCGACATTCCGTCTCTGAAGGCTTGGCGGTGCCGTGGCGCATCCTTCGCCCGTCAGGAGCAGCACTCCGAACAGCACGAGGGCACGCCTACTCATGTCACATGCGCTCCAGCACGCGGATGCCCAGCAGATCGAGGCCGATGCGCAGTGTCCGGGCGGTCAGATCGCATAGCCGCAGACGCGAGGCCTTCAGTTCGGCTGTCTCGGCTTTCAGCACGGGGCACTGCTCGTAAAATTTCATGAACACGCCAGCGAGTTCGTAGAGGTAATCGGTCAGCAGATTGATCCGCAGGCCCGACGCGACGCCGTCGATGGTTTCGGCAAAACGCAGGATCTGCCGGGCGAGGCTGCGCTCGGCGGGGGCGGTGATCAGGATGCCGGTGGCCACCGGCCCGAGGACGGGCCGGCTCACCGAGTCGGGGTTGGTCGCATCGGCATTACCTGCTTCGCCCTTGCGATAGATCGAGCGGATGCGGGCGTAGGCGTACATCAGATACGGGGCGGTGTTGCCCTCCATGGCCAGCATGCGGTCCCAGCTAAAGACGTAATCGCTCTGGCGGTTCTGGGAGAGGTCGGCGTACTTGACTGCACCGATGCCGACAGCGTCGGCAACGTCTTTTATCTCTTCCTCGGTGAAGCCTCGCGCCTTGTCGGGGTCGGCTTCGGTCGCACGGACGAGGGCTGCGGCCCGCCCCACCGCCTCATCGAGCAGTTCGGCAAGCTTGATGTTCTCGCCACTACGAGTCTTGAGCGGCTTGCGATCCTCGCCAAGGATGGAGCCGAACGTGACGTGGTCGAGTTGGACCTCGGACTCGGCTTGAGTCGCATCTGTGGGGG
>JBJKSL010000306.1:0-4131 GCA_046704145.1 Phycisphaerae bacterium | reverse complement strand
GTGTAGGGGTTTTCCGTGCCGTTGCTGGCAATCAGCGAGCGATAGGCCTCTTCATGGCGGGCAACCTCGCCTTCGAACAGAGACGAATGCTGATCGGTTGCGGAGCCGTTCGACAGCGAACGCAGGCGATTGTCGACGCCCGGTGCGACCAATAGGCCGCCGAAGATGCAACTGAGCAGCGAGTTGGCTCCGAGCCGATTGCCGCCGTGGTAGTGGTAGTCGGCCTCGCCGATCACGTAGAGTCCGGGGATGTTGGTCTGCTGATTGCGCGGCGAGCCTACCACCAGTCCGCCGGTCTGGTTGTCCTTCTCGTAGTCCGCCCAGAGCCCGCCCATCGAGTAGTGCACCGAGGGGAAGATCTTCATGGGCACCTGGGTGGGGTCTGAACCTTGGAACTTCTGATAGATCTCGAGAATGCCCTCGAGCTTGTGCAGCCTCTCCTTGGACAGCGCGGTCAGATCGAGATAGACGCAGAACTGATCCTTCTCGACGCTGAGCCCCTCGTTGACGCAGACATTGAAGATCTCGCGAGTGGCGATGTCGCGCGGCACGAGATTGCCGTACTTGGGGTACTTCTCTTCGAGGAAGTAGAGCCGCTCGCTCTCGGGTATTTCGCACGGATCGCGCTGGTCGCCCGGGCGGCGGGGGACCCAGACTCGCCCGCCTTCGCCGCGGGCTGACTCGCTCATGAGCCGATGCTTGTCAGAGCCGGGGATGGCGGTGGGGTGTACCTGGATAAACTCGCCGTTGGCGTACTTGACGCCGGCTTTGAAGGCTCGGCCGGCAGCCCCGCCGGTGCAGATCATGGACATGGTGGACTTGCCGAAGATGAGCCCGCAACCACCGGTGGCCAGGATCACTGCGTCGGACGGAAACGCCCGGATCTTCATCGAGAACATATCCTGGGCGACGGCGCCGCGGCATTGGCCGGTCTCGTCCACGATGGGGCCGAGAAACTCCCAGAACTCGTACTTCTTGATGACGCCCGCGACTTCCCATCGCCGCACCTGCTCGTCGAGCGCGTAGAGCAGTTGCTGACCGGTGGTCGCTCCGGCAAAGCTTGTTCGGCGATAGAGGGTGCCGCCAAAACGTCGCACATCGCGCCAGCCTTCGGACGTACGATTGAACATGACGCCCAGGCGGTCCATCAGGTCGATGATCCGCGGGGCCCAATCGCACATCTCTTTGACCGGCGGTTGATGCTGGAGAAACGCGCCGCCGTAGACGGTGTCGTCGAGATGTTTGAACTCGGCGTCACCTTCCTGCCGTGTGACATGGTTGACGGCGTTGATCCCGCCCTGGGCGCAGACGCTGTGCGACCGCCGCACGGGCACCATGCTGATAAGGTCCACGGGCCGGCCCAGTTCGGCCAGTTTCATGGCGGCCGAAAGACCCGCCAGCCCGCCTCCGATCACGACTACACGCTGTTCTGACATAGTTCTCTTTCATCTTGCGTCGAGGGGTTCAACCTTCGAGCCCGACGCTAATTATCCCTTAGGAGTGTTGCCCGACGTGTGCCAGGACTCACTGTGGTGCGCATCGAACGAAAGCGACGATTGTTGTGCGGGGATGACCGATTCGGTTCGCTGTTGGATCGTCTGTCCGCTATTCTTGGTGTTGAAGTCTGCGAAACCGCGAACGGCGGCGATACCAGTGACGATCAGGCCGACGCCCAATGCCGTGCACACGTAGCCCATAATGCGTTGCGATCGCGGTCCGATGGTCACGCCCCAGGTTATCATGGCCGTCCACAGACCGTTGGCCAGGTGATAGCAGGCTGCGATCACACCAATCAGATAAAACGGTGCTACCCAGCGAGCGTGTTGCATGACTTCAGCAGTAGTCAGTGAGGCGTGCTGGTGATTGAAGCCGCCGCCACCGGGCAGCCAGGCCCCCATCCAGTGCATCTGGTACAAATGCACGAGGATGAATATCACGGCCGCCACGCCGGTCGCGCGTTGCAGCGAGTATCTAATATTGCCCAGGTAGGCATAGTGACGGGCGTTCGGTTTGCTCTCCAGCCAGATCTTCAGTCCGATGGCGATATGAAAGGCCAGCGGAAGCAGAATGAATATAAACTCGACCGGGATCAGCAGCGGGCCCAGGTTGTGGATGTTTTCGACCTGCTTCTGAAACAGGTCGTTCTTGGGCGAGCTGACCGCGATGAGCGAGTTGGTGCCAATGTGAAAGAAGAGAAAAATCCCAACCGGAATGATTCCTGACAGCGAGTGTAGCCGACGGATCAGGAACTGCTGGGATTCCACTGGGCGAACGTAACGCTTTGCCACTACTCAGAACTCCTGACTTGCTTGCCAGTTTGCGCGTCTTGGAGTTTATACAGGTCTGACTTGCGTCCGTCGCACGGTTCACAAAGCGTACAACAGACGTTGCGTACGAAGACGCGCGAGCCCGTATGATAAACCGCGTTCAAGCATCACGCTAGAGCATTCACCCATTTTTTTGTAAGTAATCGTGCCTTGTATGTGTCTCATAATCGGGACGAGCGCGGTGGGCGAATATGGGGCGCGTGCTACCGGCTGAGCGGTAGAGAAACGCTCTTGTTGCCGCGCGAAGGGTGGTAGGCTTTGGGGCCTTGAGCGGTCCATTCGATGGGATCGATGCACATCTGTCGCTTGGTACGCTTAGTGTTCCAGCAGTGATACACAATGAACCAGGTGGCATTGTCAGGGCCGAGGGCTACGCCGTTGTGGCCGGGGCCGATCAACTTGCCCGGAATGCTCTTGAGTACGGTCGCCCCATCGAGGTCTGCGGTGTCCCTGTAGGGGCCCATCACTGAATCGGAGGTGGCGAAGCCCACGCCGTAGCCCGGCGTCTGCCAGTTGCCCCCGGAGTAGAAGCAGTAGTAGCGGCCGTTACGAAACAGGACGGTCGGCCCTTCCACCGTGTGCCAGGCATCGAAAACCCGGCCGTACATCTTGCGATTGCGAGCGTATATCTGCCAATCGCCGATCGCACGCAGCACGGTCTTCACCGGGCCGCTGGTTGAGATCATGTCGTCGCCGAGTTGTATAACTGCGAGCGCGGTTCCGACCCGTCCATCGAGAAAGTCCTTGGCGAAGAAGAGATACCACTTGCCGGTCTGCGGATCGTGGAAGGGATGGCCATCGATGGAGAAGGGCTCGTCGGGCAGAAGCAGGCGGCCGACGTCCTTGAAGGGGCCGACCGGCCGATCGGCCACGGCGACGCGCATCTTGTAGTCGCCCGCGTAGTAGAGATAGAACTTCCCGTTGTGCTCCGCGACTTCCGGTGCCCAGTAGGTCTTTAGTTGCGGCTCGGTCACATTGTCCAGGGCGTTGCCCACGAATTTCCAGTGGGCGAAATCCTTTGAGTGCAGCACCGGGAACTGTTTTCCGTCCTGTTCGTTGCCGGTTCCGTAGGCGTAGTACTCGCCGCGCACTTTGAGCACCTGCGGGTCGGCCAAGTAGCCGTCCCACACGGGGTTGTGGTACTCAAAGCTCAGCGATGTGCCGACGGGCTTTGTCGACGCAGGCTTTTCTGCCCGCGCGACGGTCGCAAGGAGGCAGGCTCCCAAACAAGTCAGCGTAGCAGGCAAAAACCGGCGAACGCAAAGGCAGTTCGTCCTCGACATTGTCCGTGCCTCCTTGTCTGGGTTTCTCGCCTTGAGCAACTCACTTAGCGAGCGGCAGATTGAAGGGCTGGCCCTCGTGAATCTGCTGCATCATGGTTGCGATTGGCGTACTCGTAAGCTTTCGGATTCGCTCCGGCGAGTAGCCCAGTGCGGCAAAGTCAAGCATCGATCCGCGATGGCAGGGCAGGCAGCCTTGCGGTCTGGTGTTCACGCCCTGATGGATCTGCTGCACGATGCTGCCGCGCTTGGCCTGATCGACATCGCGGGAGAAGTATTCCTCGATAAGAGGGTTGAGCTCGCGCCGTGCAGGCTGGCCGGCAGCGTCGGCAGGGGCGATCTTGGCTCCGTACTCGCCGCGTGCATGATTCGGCAACTCGGCCTTCAGTTCTTTGATGGCCGTTCGCCAGACAGGACTGCCCGGCTCGGAAGTCTCGATCTGGACGGCCAAGTACTTGAGCACGGGGTCTTCACCGACGACGGCAAGTGCGTCGCGCAGCAGGTGTGCGGTAGTGGCGCTGAAC
>JBJKSL010000305.1:0-10762 GCA_046704145.1 Phycisphaerae bacterium | reverse complement strand
GATGGTGGCCACCGAGACGGTTTCGACTCGCACGGGGTCGAGAATGGTGTCGACGTCCAGCTTGGGGCCGGCATGCTGTTGGTGGCCAATTCCCAGAGCGTCCTCGACTCGCTGTCGTACGGCGATTTCACGGAACTTCTCGAGGACCTGGTTCAACTGCTCCATGGCAGTGCGGCTGTTGACGTTGACCTCGTTGTAGGTCACGTGCACCTTGAGCATGGCCGGGCCGCGCATGCCGGCAGGCGGGAGCACATGGTAGGTGAGGACGTGCAGTTGAACCTCGTCGCCGAGCGGGCCTGGCAGTTCGGAGCCTATGCCGATTTTGAACGTGGCGTGAGGCCCCTCGGCTTGGCCGGGCACCGTCGAAGGACCGCTTGCGCCAGGCCTGCCTGCGGGTCTCGTCGCGGCGATATGCTGCTCATCCTCGTAGGTCTGAACGCCGTCAATGATGCTCTGCAGATCGGCTGCGGTCTTGGCGTTGTCGACCTCGATCAGGAAGGTCTTGCTCTTGAGGCGGGTCTCCTCGCTCTCGGCGGCTCGCAAGAAGCCGAGCATCAGCAGCGGATAAAGCACCACGGGGATAACCACCATGGCGATAAGCGTGCGACGGTCGCGGAGGATCTCCAGCAGTTCCTTGCGGTAGATGATCCAGACCCGGTGAGAGCGCGATGTCATTCTGCCCTCCCGCTGTCTTCACGTGCAGTTGGCGCGGGCTGCGGCTCGGCGAAGGTCGGCACGAGCGAATCGCCCACCAGCGTCAGAAACACGTCCGTCAGCCGCTGGCAGCCGGCCTGCTCGCGCAGGGCGGGCATGTCGCCCTCGGCGATGAGTCGGCCCTGGTGCAGCAGGCCGATGCGGTCGCAGAGGGCCTCGGCTTCATCGAGGTAATGCGTGCTGAGCAGGACGGCCTTGCCGTTCTCGCGTTCCCGGCGGATGAAGTCAAGGATGATGCGATTGCTGAGCACGTCCAGCCCGAGCGTCGGCTCGTCGAGGATCAGCACCGGCGGGTCGGCGATCTGTGCGCGGGCGATGTTGGTCCGCTGCTTCTGGCCGGTGGACAGGGCTCCGCAGCGGACGTCCGCGAACGGGCCGATGCCGAGAAGGTCGATCAGCTCGTTGGTGCGCCGCTCGATGGCGTCGTGCTCCAGCCCGTGCAGCTCGCCGAAATAGGGCAACAGCTCTCGGGGGCTGAGCCGCTGGTAGAGGCCGGTGTTCGCGGTGAGAAAGCCGATGTACTTCTTGGCGGAGTGCAGATCGCTGGTGGTATCGATGCCGTTGATAAGCGCCCGGCCCGAGGTCGGCCGCATGAGTCCCGAGAGAATTCGCAGGGTTGTGGTCTTGCCCGCACCGTTGGGGCCGAGCAGACCGTAGATCTCGCCCGGCTGGACGTGAAAGCTCAGTCCGCCCACCGCCTGCTTGTCATAGCCGGTGGCGGTCGGGAATACCTTGACCAGATCCTGGACGTCGATCATCTTCGGGCTATTGTCTCTGACGCGGGCGGTGATGACAAGCATTGGAGCATCGATTGCCAAGCCGATTGTGGTACAATGTGGCAGGAGATTAGCATGTGTCACGTAAGTCCCAATCGAGATGCGTTGACCGCATTCTGCAGCCGAAACCATATACGCAAGCTCGCCCTGTTCGGATCGGTTCTGCGGGATGATTTTTCCCCCGAAAGCGACGTTGACGTGCTGGTTGAGTTCGACCCCGCACATGGCCCCACTTTCTTTGACCTTACCCGCATGGAGGAGGAACTGAGTGAGGTTTTTGGCGGGCGGCGAATCGACTTGGTCACGATGAAATCGCTAAACTGGCGGATCAGGGATCGGGTCGCAGCAGAGGCAGAGGTCCACTATGCAGAAGGATGATACGGTTTATTTGGGGCACATGCTGGACATGGCCACCCAAGGACTGAGATTGGCCTCGGGCAAGACGCGGGAGGAATACGGTCGGGATGACGCTCTCCGGCTGGCCTTGGCGCACGTGCTTCAGATAATCGGCGAAGCTGCATGTCGTGTCTCAGCCGAATACCGCGCGAATCACGCCGAGGTGCCGTGGAAAGAGATAATGGGCATGCGTCACAAACTGGTGCATGACTATATGGCGGTTGACGAGGGCATCGTGTGGGACACTGTGCAGAGGCACCTGATGCCCCTCTCGGAGCACCTGAAGTCCCTTCTGCCGCCAGACTGCCAAGGTGATACGCCGGCGCCTCGCCCGTAATCTGCTTGACCTATATACCCAATGGCCGGGAACCACTCTGATACTCCAATTCGCGGTGCCGGGGCAGATGCAAGCCTCTGGATCGAATCGCCCGAGGTGCGAAGCGGGCCGGTGGCGCGCGTCTCGCTGATCGCCGCGGTGGAGGGCGAGTTCAGCTTTGCGCTGCCCGAGTCGCTGGTCGGGCGGGTTGAGCCGGGCAAGCGCGTGCTGGTGCCGTTTGGCAAAGCTCGTGAGCCGCAGCCGGCCATGTGCGTCGGCGTCGCCCAGGAGACGTGGACGAGCGCACTGCGGACGGTTGCCGACGTGCTCGACGATCGGCGGCTGCTGGACGACGGGCTGCTCGAACTGGGGCGGTGGATAAGCAGGTATTACTTCTGTCCGCTGGGACGCACGCTGGCGGCGATGGTGCCCGAGCCGGTCCGCAGCCAGAGCGGCTTCCACACGCTTCGGCTGGTGTCATTGTCGAGTTCCGGCTCTTCTTCAGAGGCGGGACCACAGAGCCCGGCCCCAAAGAGCAAGCTGTCACCGCAGCGGCGGACAGTTCTTGAAACTCTCGCTGCGGAGGGCAAGGCGGTCGAGTGGGACGCCCTTCTTGAACGGGCGGGGGTCAGCGGCGGAGTGCTGTCGGCCATGGTCAAGGCGGGCCTGGTCACGGTTGAGACCAGGCGAGAGGCACCGGCGGCGCCCAACTTCGACCAGCCCGGCGAGGAGCCTCCATTCGAACTCAACCCGCAGCAGCGTGCAGCCGTGGATGCGATCTCGTCTGCTGCGAAGGACGGCGCTTTCAGGGTCATGCTGCTGTACGGCGTGAGCGGCAGCGGCAAGACCGAAGTGTACATTCACTCGATTCGCTCGGTGCTGGCTCGCGGCAAGCAAGCCATCCTGCTGGTGCCGGAAATAGCCCTGACCACGCAGATCGTGCAGCGCCTGGCCAGCCGTTTTCGCGATGTGGCGGTGATTCACAGCGGGCTGACCGGCGTGCAGCGGTCGCTGACCTATGCGGCCATCGCTCGCGGCGAGAAACGCGTAGTCATCGGCACGCGCAGTGCGGTGTTCGCGCCGTGTCCGGACCTCGGGCTGATCGTGGTCGACGAGGAACAGGAGCCCAGCTACAAGAACCAGCAGTCGCCGCGATTTCACACGCGTGATGTCGCCATCAAGCGGGCCCAGATGCTGAGCATCCCCGTGGTGCTGGGCTCGGCGACGCCATCGCTGGAAACATGGCACAATTGCCAGCGCTGGCCGCACTTCGCCCGAGTGGATCTGCCGTCGCGTATCGCCGGGCTACCCATGCCGGCGGTTGAATTCGTGGACATGAGCGAGGAGCGCAAGCAGCGCAAGGGTCTGCACCTGCTGAGCCAGAAGATGGAAAGCGCGCTGTCCGAAGTGCTTGGTCGCGGGGAGCAGGCGGTGCTGCTGCTGAATCGCCGCGGCTATGCGAGCTACCTCGTGTGCAGCGTGTGCAAGCAGCCGGTAGTGTGTCCGAATTGTCGCGTAAACATGGTGTTTCATCAGTCTACCGGCAAGGCCAAGTGCCATTACTGCTCGGCCAAGATGCTGGTGCCCAAGCGGTGCGGTAACCCGTCGTGTCCGGGAACGCTAATTCGGTTCGGCATGGGCACGCAAAGGGTCGAGGAGGAACTGAATGCGAAGTTCCCGAGCCTGCGACTGGCGCGGGCGGACAGCGACACGATGACGCATACACGTCATTATGAGCAGTTGGTTCGCGACTTCTCCGAACGGAAGATCGATGTGCTGCTCGGCACGCAGATGATCGCCAAGGGCCTGGATTTCCCGTTTGTGTCGTTCGTTGGCGTGGTCAGTGCGGATACGTCGATGTCCGTGCCGGACTTCCGCGCCGCCGAGCGAACCTTCCAGATGATCACGCAGGTTGCCGGCCGTGCCGCTCGGGCCCAGGCCGGTGGGCGGGTGGTCGTGCAGAGTCTGGCCGGCGAATCAGCCGCCTTGCGCTTTGCGGCAAAGCATGATTACACGGGTTTTGCCGAGCAGGAAGTGGCCATTCGTCAGCGGCTCGGCTGGCCGCCATTCAGCCGTCTGGCTCGCGTGGTGGTGGCTCATCGCAGCCCCACTCAAGCTCGTGCCGAAGCCAACAAGCTCGTGGGCACAATTCGCGACTTCCTTACCACGCAGGCCCTGAAGGCCGACGTGCTCGGCCCGCAGTCTGCCCCGCTGGCTCGACTGCGCAATATGTATCGTTTCGACTTTCTTATCCGCGCATCCAATGCCGGCAGGCTGCTCGAAGTGCTGGATGCCTTACGCAGCAACAAGCTGCTCACTCCCAATACCCGCTTCTCGCAGGTGGATGTGGATCCGGTGGCCTTGTTATGAGCGCCTGTGGCAGAAACGATTGCATTCATGTGGTTGCATCTGCTAGACTAGCACATAGAGGTGCAGCATGGTTTCCCTTAAAGCACACTATGACGGCCGGACGATCGTGCCGGAAGAGCCTGTCAGGCTGGTGGCAGGGCAAAAGCTGATTGTGCACGTTGAATTGGCGGATACCTCTTCGGCCGAACAAGCCAGCGTGTTGGACTGGGCCATCGACAGCGCGGTAGAGGATCGCTCCCTGCCCGCAGACTTGTCCCACCAGCACGATCACTATCTCTACGGAACCCCAAAGCAGTATTGACGAATTGCTGTACTTCGTCGACACCTCGTTCTGGCTCGCCCTTCTGTCGCGGAGAGATGTCTATCACGATAAGGCCGTGCTTCTGCGACAACAGATTGGTGACGCTTTCATCGGCACAACCAACCTTGTGCTCGTTGAAGTCCTGAACGGGTGCTGTAAATCTGAACCTCCGCGCAATTGCCGGCAAGCTGTTCGAGAAATGCCTCTGCGACGCACAGATTCGACTGAAATGGGCGGATGTGGATCTCACTCGTCGAGGGCTTGCGCTTTTCTCTGATCGACTGGACAATGGTTGGAGTCTCACGGATTGCGTTTCCTTCCTGGCCATGGAAGAGCACGGTATTCAAGACGCGCTCACGAGCGATCACCACTTCGAGCAGGCCGGTTTCAGGGTTCTATTACGCTAGCCCGCCAATGTGAAGCCGTGCGTCCGCTTTGGGGTATAACAATCCATGCGAACTCGTAATTCTCTCCGCCTGGCGTGGCTGGCCTCGGCCTGCGTGTTGGCCAGCGTTGTCGCTGCTTATGCTCAGCGAACGGTGACGATCGTCAAGGGGAAGGCACCGGTGCAGAATCCGACCACTCGGCCGGCCGGTCGCAGCGGCGCGACGAGTCAGCCCGCGCCTCCACCTCTGTCAGGCTCGGCCTACGCCTTGCCGAACAACTTTTACGGGGCTCACCTGCTGGTGGACGACGGCCTCGTCGGCACGCGGGGGTACACGCAACTGCAGTGGGTCAGGCATCTGGTCGGTCGCTGGGGATATGCCAAGACGCTGTTCGCGGGCATCGATCGCCACATGCACGAACCTCCGCGCGGCTGGATCGACTATGTGCAAGCCTGCTACAAGCTCGAGTTGATCCCCGTGCTTCGGTTGGGCGGGCACTGGCGCGAAGGTGGGTGGGTGGCTCCCGAACCGGACGGGCCGGGCGACTATCACTCCATGGCGACAGCGGTCGCGGATGTGGTCAAGCGTTTGCCGCGCAGCGACATGTGCCCGCTGTACATCGAGATCTGGAATGAGCCGAACCTGGCTGTCGAATGGTCGGGCAAGCCGGATCCACAGCAGTACGCGGACTTCTTCGTGCAGGTGGCTGATGCGATCCGCTCGCTCGGTGACGCACGCATTCGCATCCTCAATGGCGGACTCGCGACCAATCCTGCGTGGGTCGAGAAGCTCTGCCAGGCCAATCCGCGATTCGTGAATTCCTTCGACGTGTGGGCCTCGCATCCCTATCCGCAGAATCATCCGCCATCCCTGAACCACCATGCGGGCAACGTGCCGGCTGACTCGCCGGATGCGATCGACGCCTACATGCCCGATTTAAAGGTGCTTCGCCGCTTCGGCCGCAAGGACGTGAAGGTGATGATCACCGAAACCGGCTACGCTCTGGGCAACAGCGCGTTTGAAGCGGCAGGCTTCCCGGTGATCGACGAGGCTAATCGTGCGGCTTACATGGCGCGGGCGTTCCGCGATTATTATCCGAAGTGGCCCGAAGTGCTGGCGGTCCTGCCCTTCGAGTTCTGCGATACCAACTGGGAACGATTCAACTGGGTCTATCCCGAAAGTGGAACCACCCAAGAGGGAATCCCCACCAAACCCCACTACCAGTACACCGCCGTTGCCGCTCTGGCCAAGCCGACGGACAAGACCGGCGCGCTCAGTGGTCAGGTGACCGTGGCCGACCTCGGCTCGCCCGTGGAGGACGCCCGCATAGTCGTGCGACTGAAGCCGCAAGGCGCCACCTCGGACGTGCTGGGCAACTACTACCTGGGCTCGCTGGAGCCCGGCAGGTGCGAGATCATCGTCAGCAAGCCCGGCTTCAAGAGCATGGAGCAGAAGGTGAACATCGCTCCGGCCACCAATACGGTAGCAGGTTTTGCGTTGGTCGCGGAAGAAACCAGGACGCTAAGCGGTACGGTTCGAAGCGGCGATGATGATAAGCCCCTCTGGGGCGCGAAGATCACGTTGTCCCCCGGCAAGCACTCTGCCACTACGGACCGGAAAGGTCGCTATGAGTTTCCTGAGTGCATCCCCGGGCGTTATACCTTACACGCCGAGTCTCGCGGACTGGAGCCTTATGAGGCAACCGTGCAAGTCGAAGTGCGCAGCCGCAATGAGCATGATTTTGTGTTAGGCCGCGTCTCGGATTCATCGAACTGGCGACGGGGCGCTGGGCGAAGCATCAAGCCCGATAGTCAACTCGCCACCAACATGCTAAGCAATCCGAGCTTCGAAGCCGGTCCTGGTGGAGGTGGCAAGCCCGGCATCGGGCTCTCGTTTGAGCCGCTCACGCCTTACCGGTTAGGCAGCGTGTTGGTATCAGACAGACGCGCACACACCGGCCGATACTCCCAGGAAATCCGCATGTCGCCTGATGTCACCGCAGTCCGACAGATTACCTACTACGGAACGGCCAGGCCGGAAGGGCACTACATCGCAAGCGGTTGGATCCGAACGGATACAACTGACAGAGATGCTAGCGCTTGGATAAGTCTGTCGGCCACACGAAACGACGGCAGTGTGCTCAAGGAAGAGCTGCCTCGCAGCAAGATTGTCGGCCGATCTGAAGGCTGGGTCTGGATGGAGGTTCTGCTCACTGCCCCGGCCGAGGCGCAGCGACTCAGCCTGAACCTAAGCGCCACCGGTTCTCGCGGGATGGCTTATTTTGACGATCTCATGCTGAGACGCACCGATCCGCCAGGCTCCGGAGAGTAAATCATGCCGACCGACCACCTGTCGGCACGCAGCCGGCTACAGGTGAATGCACTCATGCTCTAATCAGGTCCAACCTGAACGCGAGCCCAAAACACGTCGCGCACAGTCACATAGTGGCCAGATCTGCGGGCTAGAATTGTGGCAGTCGTGTACCCGTGTAGTGATGAGGCTTTCACATGAGCAGCACACAATCAGTTCGCAACGTCTGGTGGCGCAAATCGTGGATCGGCTTGATAGCGGCGGGGCTTTTCTTCGGGTCTGTGCCCCGAGCACGGGCCGATGATAACGATCGTGGAGAAAACCATGACGGCCAAGACATCCACGTGCGTGTCCCCGGCATATTCGAATTGAATATCGGCAAGAACCAACCACCGCCTCCCCCGCAGGCGACCGCACCGTTCACTGTCCTGACGCAGGGACCGGTGAACGAGGCGTTTGCCGAGCCGATCCTGTTTAATCCCGCCCCGAGCACACCGGTCCCGCAGCCGCCGCCCGCCCCCTTGGATGAGGTTCCGCCCAGCCTCGCTCCGCAAGAGCAGGACGTGGTGTGGATCCCGGGATACTGGGCCTGGAGCAACCAACAGAACGGATACATCTGGGTCAGCGGAATCTGGCGCAACGTGCCGCCGGATCGCGAGTTTGTCCCGGGTTATTGGGTGTCTTCACGGGACGGCTACCGTTGGGTGCCAGGATTCTGGCAGTCAGATCAACAGCAATCGGTTATCTACCTGCCCAAGCCGCCGCAGTCGTTGGAATCCGGGCCCCAGGGCAACCCACCGCAGCCCAACTCAGTGTGGATTCCGGGCACCTGGCTGTGGCAGGACAATAACTACGTATGGCGGGCGGGCTTTTGGGCCACCGGCTATCCGGACTGGGTCTGGGTACCCGACCATTACGTGTGGGCACCGGCCGGCTACATCTTCGTGAACGGGTACTGGGATTATCCGCTGGATCAGCGCGGTGTGCTGTTCGCTCCGGTGCAGGTCGCGCAGTCGGTGGCTCAGCCGCAAACGGTGGTTTATCAGCCGAGCGTAGTGCTCAGCGCAGCCCAGTTGATGAACGACTGGTTCGTACGGCCACAGAATTGGACTTACTACTTCGGAGACTATTACACCAAACGCGACTTCCAGGCGGGGATCTATCCAGCCTACTCGTTCTATCAGAGCAATTACGGGTACGATCCGATCTTCGCCCACTATCTGGCCAGGCGCCAGGATCGCCGAGAACAGATTCTTCAGGATATGCGCCGGGATTATCACCTTTTGCGGGACCACCCCGATCTTCGACCGCCTCGGACCTATGCAGCTCTGGAGCAGTTGCGAGGGCGGCAGGGACTCAACCCGCGCCTGCAACAGCAGTTGGGCATGGCTTGGCCGCTGGCA
Organism: Phycisphaerae bacterium; assembly: GCA_046704145.1. Taxonomy (GTDB): domain Bacteria; phylum Planctomycetota; class Phycisphaerae; order UBA1845; family PWPN01; genus JACQVT01. The sequence continues at coordinate 1,790 of JBJKSL010000305.1, read as the reverse complement.
CAGTGGTCGCAAAAGCAACAAACCGAGCATCACCCGATCCGGTTGGAGCGGGTTCAGCCCAATCGGGAGCAGCGGTATCGAGAGATCATCGGTGAGACCCGCAAGTATCAGAATCGCCGTCGAGAACTGGAGACGCAAGCCCCATCCCCCAGCGAGCATCCGGGCCGCGTGTCTATCCCCTCGCCGCGAATTCCAGAGGAGGCCCCGCAGGTGAAGCCGGGTGCGCCGACGGAAAAGCAGTCGGCGGAGAAACCCAGTCTGCCGCAACAGAAGACCCCGCCTAAGCCGGGGCACGAACGCGAACACTTGCAGCGGACCACGCCGGAAATCACGCGTCCACCGGCTCCGCCGCCTGAGAGTAAACGGCCGGGAGCTCCTGCAGGCCCCAGCGTCCAGCCCAAGCCCGGCGAGCCTCGGCAAGCGCTTCCGCAGCATGAAACGCCGCGTGAGCAGCATACGCTGGGGTATCGCTCTCCGCAGCCGGGCGAAAAACCGCCTGGCTCCGCCGTACAGAAGCAGGCCGGCGAGCGTAGACCAACAGAAAGGGGAGCCGCGCCGCGGACAATGCAAGCGCAGCGATCGCCACTGAAGACTCAAAGGGCAGCGGGGCAACACAAAGCAAAAGCAGAGCCGCCCAAACCGCAGCCAGAGAGAGGCAAGACCGAGAAGCGAAATGCCGATAAAGTAGGAGTGCACGGGCGGGACCAATCTGGTGCGGCCCTACACAGTCCCGCGATCAAGCCGGAGGAACAACAACGGCCGCCGCGGGCTCCCAAAGAGTAGAAGGGCGTTCGCATACAACCTGTAGACGCGAGGTATCGGGACGCCAAGAGCGGTAACCGTGAACCGTAGAAGGGATTTGAAGGGAACTCAAGGACGATGGATGAAGAAGCCTTGTGGTACAAGGACGCGATCATATATCAGTTGCACGTGAAGGCTTTCTTCGATTCAGATGACAGCGGGATCGGCGACTTCGTCGGGCTGACCAACAAGCTCGACTACCTGCAGAACCTCGGCGTGACCACGCTGTGGCTGATGCCTTTCTATCCATCGCCGCTGCGCGATGACGGCTACGACATATCCGATTACATGGCCGTGCACCGCTCGTACGGGACCATGCGGGACTTCCGGCGATTTGTGCGCGAGGCTCACGACCGCGGGCTGAGGATCCTGACCGAACTGGTCATCAATCACACCTCGGACGCCCACCCCTGGTTCAAGCGGGCGCGCCAGGCAGCGCCGAGCTCCGTCTACCGCAATTACTACGTCTGGAGCGACACGGATCGCAAATACGCCGGTACGCGCATCATCTTCACCGACGTTGAGAAGTCGAACTGGGCTTGGGACCCGATGGCCAATGCATACTATTGGCACCGGTTCTTCTCGCATCAGCCGGATCTGAATTTCGACAATCCTCGGGTGCTGGACGAAATCATCCGCGTGATGCGGTTTTGGCTGGATGCCGGCGTGGACGGCCTTCGCCTGGACGCGGTGCCCTACCTGTGCGAACGCGAAGGCACCAACAACGAAAACCTTCCTGAGACGCACGAGATCGTCCGCCGTATTCGACGCGAGCTGGACCTCTCGCACCCGAACCGCATGCTGCTGGCCGAGGCCAACCAGTGGCCGGAGGACGTGCTACCTACCTTATTTCGGCAACGGCGACGAGTGTCATATGGCCTTCCACTTCCCGCTGATGCCGCGGCTGTACATGGCCATCGCCCAGGAGGATCGCCAGCCCATCACCGACATCATGGGCCTGACGCCGGAGATCCCCGACTCCTGCCATT
>JBJKSL010000304.1:0-3528 GCA_046704145.1 Phycisphaerae bacterium | reverse complement strand
ACATCGGGCATCCCGGCTGGAAGGGGCTGGGGGCACGGGCGGGCTACTCCTGGCTGAACGGCTTGGTCATGACCATCATATGTTTGACCGGAACCGTGGCCGTCATCGCCAAGGTCGTGCCCATCGAAGCCGGCATCCCCATCGTCTTCTGGATCGGCATTGTCATCACCGCACAGGCGTTTCAGGCCAGCCCTTCGCGGCACGCCCCCGCAGCGGCAATCGGGCTGTTTCCAGCTATCGCGGCCTGGGGAGCCGTGGTGGTAGCAGGAGCATTGATCCAGGCACAGCTTGTACCCGCCCAAGCCCACGGCAGGCCTGCCATGGGCGTTACGGCCGCGACTTCGAACGCGACGGCGTCCACTTCAAGCGCACCGGCGTCACAGACGCCGGCTCTGACGGAATTGCCGCCTGCGAGAGTGCCCACCATGCAGGACCTTATCGAGCATTCCGAAGGCCTGGAGATCAACGGCTTCCTGCTGCACGGCATGAACATCATGGAGCGCGGCTACATTTTTACCTGCATGATCATGGCCGCGGTGGCGGCCTTCCTGATCGATCGACGCTTCTTCCACGCGGCAGGCTGGTCGCTGGCGGCGGCGGGCCTGACCTTCTGCGGTCTCATGCATGCCTACCAACTCAGCGGCAATACCGTCGACTTCTGGCTGATCGGCACCACGCCGGCTGCGGGTGCCTTCAAGTACGCAGCCTACCCCATCGTCATTGGCTACCTGCTGATGGCGGGCGTCTTCACTGTAATGGGCATGCGCCATCGCAACGACCCTGCAGCTCACACCATCGAAGATGCGAGACTCGTGCCGCAGTCGGATGGACAATAAGCATATGGGAGCGCAATCAGGACCGGGAACGGCCGAGCAGTTCCCGCAACTCGTCCGAGCGTAGGATCAAGGCGGCGGCCAGGAAGGTTCCCGCACCGAGAGCTACAGGCACGAACACATCCAATAAGCGAACGAGCAGATGCGTGGATATGGTCAAGGCTCGGGCATGGCCGGCGGTCACCGCAAGCTCGGACCACCATGAGTGCCCATAGTGGAACGCGGTGAAAGCCACCACGCCCATAGCGGCAGTCGCCCCAGCGGTCTTGGCGATGCTGCGGAGGATGGCCCGCAGATCGAGACGGCCGGCAAGCCTGCTTCGCAGCATCCAAGCCAGCAGTATCACGCTGCACGTGGTGCTCAGTGCCGCAGTTATGCCGAAGGTTCCCGGGCCCAAGGCCGTCCATACCAGAATGAGATTGAGCACGATGTTTGCACTGACGGTCATCAGCGAAATCTTCAGAGGCGTACGCGTGTCGTGCATCGCGTAGAAGCCGCGGAGCAGCATATGCTGGGTGCAGAAGGCCCACAGACCGGCAGCATAGAAGCGCAGCACCCACGCAGTGCGCAGCGTGTCCGCGTGCTTGAACGCCCCGTGCTCGAACAGCAGTCGCGTGATGGGTTCGGCAAGCACGATCAGGCCGACGCCCGCCGGTAGACCTTCGAAGACGGCAAGTCGCACCGATCGACTGACCTCGCGACGCATGGAGGCGAAGTCGCTGCTGGCGGCGTATCGCGACAGAGCCGGGAAAACGGCGGTGGCCAGGGAGATAGCCAGCACGCCAAGCGGGAACTGGTACAGCCGCTGTGCCTGGGCGACGCTGCTCTGCGAGCCCTCGTCCAGCGGGCAGGGCATGACGTGGCCGGCGATCTGCACGGTATGCTGCGGGCCGGCGGCACTGAGCCACAGAATGATCTGTCCGTCGACCACCGGCTCGATCTGCAGCACGCCCATGCCGAGCACCGCGGGGGCCATGGTAATCAGCATGCGGCGCACGCCCGGATGTTTCGGCAGCCACAGGAGGTTCCACGAGTAGCCCAGCCGCCGCAACTGCGTGCCGAGGATCATCATTTGGGCCGCGCCTGACAGCACAACAGCGGCGGCGAGGACATAGACCTGCCGCTCCGGCCCGCCAGCGAAGCGCGGCGCGATCCAGACCATGCAGACGATCTGGATGATGTTCATCACGATGGGCATGGCCGCAGGCCAGTTGAAGCGGCCGAGCACATTCAGGCACGACGCCATCAATGCCGTGATGCAGATAAACGGCATGAACGGGAACATTGTCGCCGTAAGGCCCACGCCCAAGCGGAAGGAAACCGTGTCTTTGCCGGTAAACAGAATGACCAGCAGCACCGCCTCGCCGATCAGCGTAATCACCGCCAGGGCCACGGCCAGCAAGGTGGCGACGGCGGAGTACAGCCGACGGCCTTCCTCCTGGCCTTCCTTGGCGAGCGACTCGCTCAGGGTCGGCACGAAGGCAGCGGATAGCGCCCCCTCGCCAAACAGCCGTCGAAAAACATTTGAGATAATAAAGCCGTAGGTGAAGCGGTCCTGAACCATGCTGTTGCCCAGCCAGGCGGCCAGCACCATGTCGCGGACCATGCCGAAGATGCGGCTGGTCAAGGTTATGGCTGCGATGCGCTTGGCACTGCGCACTACGCAACCGCCTGGCGCGGACTCGACTGCGGGGCGAGCGGCAACATCGGCCGGTGGCTCAGGTTGGGACAGCGTGGTCATCGGTCAAGACGATAACGCGACCGATGCTCGCACACAACTGCGAGCGCGGTCTTCTCGTCGCGCCGCCGATGGAGTTGAACATCCTGTGGGATTGAACATCTTGTCAGAGCCGGGTTCTGCGAACCCGGTGGTGCTCCAGTCCACGCCAACGCGTCACATTCTTTCAGAGCCGGGTTCTGTGAACCCGGTGCCTCCCGAAGCGCGAGCGGCTCCAACAAAAAAATGCGGGCGGCCAGTATTGCCTACCGACCACCCGCAAGGGAAAGGGAAGAGGTCCGAATATGATTGCTGTGTTTCTGCACCATTGTAGGCGACGACATGCCGAACGGATGCAGATGCGCAAAAAAGTGAAGAAATTCGCTCACTGAAAGATGTCCGGTTTTTGCGTAGCCTTTCCAGGGCGCGAAGCACCATCGGCAGGCTGGCTCGACGATTCGCTGGTGGCAGGCTGCGTAGTAGCGCGGATTGATTGCAGGTACGCCGTGAGTTGCGCGTTCGGCGGAAAACGTTTGGCAAACGCCTCCAGTGCGGCCCAAAACTGCCGTGGATCCTCGGTGGCAGCTTTCACCACTTCGAGGTGTTCAACCGCTTCTTCCCCGTGGCCGGCCTCAAGGGCCACCTGAGCTGACATCCACCGCGATGCAGGATAGTCTGGCGCCAATTCGATGCTGCGGCTCAGCCACCGGCCGAACGCCGCAGGGCGAGCCTGTGGCGTGCTATCCACGAACCGCTCACACACTTCGGCATAGCCGTAGCCTATGTTGCGTTTCAATCGCTCGTCGGTGACTGGACCGGCTTGCTGGCGCAACAGATCGCCTGCATCCTTCTCGTCTCCAGAGGCGAGCAGGAAGAGCGAAAGCTCCCGCCGCAACGGCCGAAGCTGGTCATCGCGCTGGCCCATCTGCGGCCAGGCCTGGATGGCTTTACGCTGAATGGCGATCGCCCGATCAGGGT
>JBJKSL010000303.1:0-9458 GCA_046704145.1 Phycisphaerae bacterium | reverse complement strand
GTGGGGTCGGGCTTGGCCAACAATGGGGCAGGAACCCCAGCTAAAAAGCCCGTTTGAGAGTGTTTCTACTCAATGCAATGGGGTATAGGATTCGTAATCCGAATGTCGATAATTAGTAGCAGAAATCACGGAGGAGCACCGCAGATGGAGATATCTCCCGTTGTCTACGTAGTCGAAAACGCGCAATCAAGTGGTGAGGATCTCGGTGCTCTGCTGGGCTCGGTTTCCATTGAGAGCGAGTGTTACCATTCCGGGCTGGACTTTGTTGACAGGTGCTCTCTGGATCGACCGGGCTGCGTCGTCATGGAGGTTCTGCTGGCCGGCGTGAGCGGCTTGGATGTGCAGGAGCGGCTGAATGCCCGCAGAGCAAGCCATCCGGTGATCTTTCTGACGAGTTGCAACGACGTGGACGTGGCTGTCCGGGCCATGAAGAACGGCGCCTTCGATTTCATGCTCAAGCCGTTCAGCCGTACACTTTTCATCGAGCGCGTGCATCAGGCCATTGCGGCTCACAGAGAAATCTGGGCCAGGCAACTCAAGAACCAAGTCATCGAAAATCGACTCCGATCGCTGAGCTCGCGCGAACGAGAAGTCCTGTCTCTGGTTCTAACCGGCAGTCCCACGAAGCAGATTGCTGCGGAACTGAAGCTTAGCGGTAAAACGGTGGAGAACTACCGTTCCAGGATTATGGAGAAGATGGGCGTGAACGGTGCGGTAGAGCTGACCTACTCGGTGCTCTCGGCAAACGCAGAGCTGCCCCCAGACTACCGGGCGCGGACAGATAACGGCTCCGTTTGGCCAAATGCGAGCCGCGCCACGTCCAGCCACGTCAGAGAACATCAAAGGCGCGCGCATCCGGCGGCTTCTTCACAAGCCTGCCGATTTGCCGGCCTGGCGAACGACCTCTGCTGATTTGGTCAGTTCGCGGTGCTCCAAGTCACTCAGGGCCACCGAACGCAGCGGCTTTGCCCCCTCCCGGTTGACCAGGCAGGGCACGGACAGGCACACGTCGGAAATGCCGTGAAAACCTTCCAGACATCGCGATACGGTGAGGATGGCATTCTCGTCACGGAGGATGGCCTCTACGATGCGGCCGGTAGCCAGGCCGATGGCCCAGTTGGTGGCCCCCTTGGCAGCAATGATCTCTGCAGCGGCGCCGCGGACACGATCGACGATCTCGCGGCGTTCCTGAAAGGTCAACGGCCCGCGGCCGACGGGCTCAAAGCGGTCGAGCGGGATGTTGCCTACGTGTGCGTTCGACCATAACGGCAATTCAGACTCGCCATGCTCGCCGACAATGTGAGCGTGCACGTTGCGAACGTTCACGCCGACGCGTTCGGCGATGAGGCTCACGAAACGCGAGGAGTCCAGCACGGTGCCGGAACCGATCACCCGCTGCGGGCCGGCCCCGTGCAGCCTGCCGGCCGCGTAGGTCAGCACGTCCACCGGATTCGAAACCACGAGGATGATTGCATCTGGTGCAACGTCGGCGATGGCTGGAATCAGCTTCCGAAATATGTCGACGTTGACCTGCGCGAGGTCCAGCCGGGACTGGCCGGGCTTCTGTTTGGCACCGGCGGTGATGATGACGATCTGGGCCCCGCCGCAATCGGCAATCTCGCCGGCCCGCACTCGCACGCTGGGCACGAAGCGCAGGCCGTGATTGAGGTCCTTGACCTCGGCATCGCACTTGGCACGGTTCACGTCTACCAGTGTGATTTGGGAGGCCAGCCCCTGGAGCATGACGGAATAGGCGATGGTGGCCCCCACCGAGCCGGCGCCGATGATGGCGATGGAACCGCTGGTCAAGGGCTCGGGTACTGCCGCTGAGAGTTCGGGAAAGCTGTTTGGTTGAGCAATCAGATCATGTTCTGGACTCATTTTATGATTGTAATACGCAGCAAAAGGACCGGCCAACGCCCTCTTTTGAGTGTGGCCAGTTTCTTTGGCACGCAGCCCGGCCGCGCTCGGGTGGCATTTTGGCTGCAGTCGTATAGCACAGGCCGCGCGGGCTGAAGCCGGCGGCTCGTTGGACGCACGACTTTTATCTGTGTTGGTTATTCACCCATGCGGGGGCTATGCTGACTCGGCGGCCTGCAGCACGCTCTCACGGACGGACTTGGTGGTGAAGCCCAGGGCTTTCAGCGCGGCATAACCGACCGAGCCCTTTTCTCCCAGCAGCGCAAGCAGCAGATGCTCGGTGCAGACCTGCTTGGACTCCAATTCGCTGGCCAGTTCAACTGCCCGGGCAATCACGTTGCGGAAATGCGGCGAGCCCGGCAGCCGGCCGAAGACCCAGGTGTCTTCGAGGCTGGCCTTGACGAGTTTGTCGACCTCCTCCCGAAGTCGCTCTTCGGTGGCGCCGCCCTGCTCGAGAATTCTGGTCCCCAAGCCGGTGCCTTCACGGGCGATGGCCAAGAGCACATGCTCGGTGCCCACGTATTCCTGCTCGTACTCGCGGGCAATCGCATTGGCAAGTTTGATGACGCGATCTACTCGTGGACTGAGCCTTTCGTACATGCCTGCACATCTCCCTCACAGAGTTATCTCAGACTAGCGTCAGCGTTGCCGACGCCGTCCCGGTCAGCGACATTGAAGACGGCCCTTGCGAAACAGGTTCTCCGCGTGTCAGGACCTGATGATCAAACTATACCCAAGGCTCAGCAGTGCGACAAGAACAGAAGCCACAAGTGTAATCCGGATTATCCTGAGTCGGTTGGCGATTTCCCGATCGCGCCACTCCTCCAGGCGTCGATCGATCTCGTCCAGCTTGCGATCGATGCGCAACTCGATCTCATCCAGTTTTTCGCGTACGTAATCGTCCGCGACGCCGCGAATCCGTCTTGCCAAGCCGCCGACTACGCCCTGTTCGGCGATCTGATCGCGGAGCTTGGACGCACCGTCCTCGGGCAGGAACTTGTATTCCTCGCCGTCGTGCGAGGCATGGGCCTCCTCCCCTTTTTCGCCGGGCTTGCCCTCCAGGAAGTATCCGATCACGCTGCCCATGATCCGGCGGCGATGGCGCGTCACGCGGTCCCAGACCGGCTCGTACACGCGAAGCCGTTCAGAGAGGACTTCGTTCGGCTCATCGCCCGTGAAGGGCACACTTCGTAGCCGCAACAGAGCCACCAGGCCGCGACGACTGAGGCCGCGCGCGTCCACCTTCTTTATCTGCGCGATCTCGCGTGCGAGCTCTTCCTTGCTGCTCGATTTGCGTACCGGCCGCCGAGCCCAGACCACGATGTCCAGCAGCGCTTCGTGATCCAATTGATTGAGCAGGGCCTGCCGCTCGCGAACGCGAAGCAGCAAGCGTTGACGGTCCATCTGGGCGTCGAGAGTCAGGCCCAACTCGCGCCCGTAGAGAATGAGTTCGTCGGCGGGCAGTTCTTCCAGCCGGGCGGTGGCCTTGGCCTGGCTACCGGGTTGTTGACTTGTGTCGCTCATAAAAGAATCCAGTGCAGGCTCACTACGCCTCCCAGCAGGACCAACAGAGCCGCGATCTGCACTAACTCGCCCGCGAATTTACGCAGCCGGGCCCGCAGCAGCAAGACCACTGCGTAGTGGCCCATGACCTGGAACCGGCGGGAGCTCTGAAACCAGAGAACGTAGTTCCAGAGGGTTCGCGCAGTGTAAATGACGACGTAGACCGTCACCACGATCGAGAGCAGGTATCGCCAGATATCGAAAATATCGATTCGGGGCACACGAGCCTCTCTTTGCCGGAGTTTGGCAATTCCGGCGGACTCGGCCAGGACGGGTTAGTCCTTGTCCGGTCCGGCGGATTACACCATAATACTCCGACGGCTGATCCTTCTTCCAGGGCGAAACGGTCCAATTGCGGAATATGTGGCAGATGGCCCAGCAGAAACAAACCGTAGTTTCGTTCCGGGTGGACCACCACCTGGCGGAGATCCTCAACAACCTGCCGGACAAGTCCGCGTTCATCCGGGAGGCCATCCTCCGCCGTTTCCATACCGAGTGCCCTTTCTGCCAGGGCCGCGGGGTGCTGCCCGGGCTGATCGCCGAATGGCTGGAAGCTCAGTTGCCCCAGATGAAGACGGTCGAATGCCAGTGCTGCAATTATCGCTACCCGCTGGAACTGCTGGACGAGAAGACCATCGATCGCGAGCATTACGTGTGTGCCCACTGTCGCGAACACGGCCACGCGCATTGAGCCGCTGTCGTAGCCTAGCCGCCCTGCTGGGGATTTCGGCTTTGAAAACACAGCCGGGGGCGGCTGTGCTACTTTTCTTGCCACACCCGGATTCGGTTGTACAGATTCATTCAACTTTCATTTCCGGCCGGCTGGTTCCATAATGGACAGATCGGCGGCGAGGACGGGGTTCGGCGGCGAAGGAGCGTAAAGGGAGTTGGGCAGGGGCAGCAGGCATGTCCATCGTTGCGTTACTGACGGACTTCGGGACTTCCGATCACTACGTGGCGGCCATGCGCGGCGTCGTGCTCCAGATCGATCCCAAGGCCACGCTGGTCGACATCACCCATGATATTGCTCAGCAGGACGTGCTGCATGCCTCGTTCGTGCTGCGGCAGGTCTTCCCCTATTTTCCGACGAAGACGATCTTTTGCGCGGTGGTCGATCCCACGGTTGGGACCTCCCGCCGCATTCTCGCCGCCCGGTACAGCGACCGCATCGTGCTGGCCCCGGACAACGGGCTGTTGACGTATGTGCACCGCGATGCCGAACTGCAGGAAATACGCGTGGTGGAGAATCGGCGGCTGTTCGGCAGCACCATCTCGGCCACCTTCCACGGGCGGGATATCTTCGCCCCGGTAGCGGGCCATCTGTCGCGGGGCTTGTCGCTCGATCACGTCGGCCCGGTCGCAGACCAGATTGAGATCCTCGACGTCGCTGCCCCCGTCCGCCGAGAGGACGGCAGCATCGACGGGCAGGTGTTGTTCATCGATCGCTTCGGCAACCTCATCACCAATGTGTCGGTCGTGGACCTGTCGGCAGAACGGGTGGGCAACCGGCAGTTTGACGTGGCCATCAAAGGCCTCTCTGTCGGCCCGATACGCGTGACCTATGCCGATGTGGCCCAAGGTCAGCCCCTGGCTATATTCGGCAGCTCGCATATGCTGGAGATCGGCGTTAACCACGGCAGCGCTGCCCGGATGTTCGAAGCCAAACGCGGGGATGCGGTGCGGTTAGTGTGATACCCATCCGGGTATTATCATGCGCGTCGACGGCCGCGCAACTCACTGCCCACAGGTGCCTTGGCCGCCGCACGGAGCGTGTATTCAAAACGTAATCGGTATGACTTATCTCGAATTCGCTGCTTCCAGGTCGCCGCGGGATATGTTGTTGACCAGCGTCTGAACCATGGTGACGGCCTCTTCGAGGGCGGCGGCTACGGGCACGCTGAGACTGGCCTGCCGATCCGACTCGTCGGCCATGCCCAAGGGCATAGGCTCGCAACCGATGACGTACATGCAACGTGGAAGCCGTCCGAGCGTTGCGGCGAACTGCAGCACGCGTACGGGATCCATATTGTGCACGTCGAAACTCACCGCCCCGCCCTGCGCTGTTCCGGGTCGATCCGCGGCGGTCGGGATGTCCGGCTCGGTGACATATAGCGTACCGGGCTGTCCGCCTCGTGGAGCGGCGTCGATCAGAATAGCCGCGTCGTAACCCTCGATCAGCGTGCAGGCCAGGTCAAAGCCGCGAATACCGAAATCCGCCACCGTCACGTTGGGCGGCAGGCCGCGGTTTGCCAGGCGTGCAACCGCTTCGACGCCGAACGCGTCATCTCCGAGAAAGATGTTGCCGACGCCGGCAATGAGAATCCGCGGCGGAGATGCACTGGATGCGCTCATGTTGTCACTCCTTGCCCTCATGTTCGGTGAGTGAGTGGGTCCCGGTTAATCTGCTCTTCAATCATGGCTGCACCTCGCCGGGAGGAATATGCACGTCCCGTAGGTTTCCGTGAAGATTCATCAGTTGTGCGTTAGCGAGGCTCTCTGTTCTCTGCAGCACGGCGGCGACACGGTCGTCGACGGCGGACATCTGCCGCTTCTCTTGATCGGTGAGGGATGCGATACGTAGTTCAAGCAGTTCGTCGATTTCGAGTCCGTCAAACAGGTCGCTCGGGTTCTCGGGGGCAATTTGCGGATAATCGTACAGGGTGACAGGAGAGGACAGCATCATGTCGGTCCGGCCTTCCGGGCCCACAAGCACCGGCCACGTGCCGGCATTATTGCACTCTGCTGCGTACTCACGCCACAGCTCGGGCGGGTCAGCCAGAGACAGGAACTCTCCGCCCTTGACGCTGAGGATAGTATGCGTCGACACCATGGATCGCATGAGCGCGTCGTCGCGGCTGACGTCCTCCGGTCGATCCAGGGCGGTGCGATTCTCGATCCATACGGTCAGTTGGTAGAGATTGTCGGTCAGGTAGTTTGCGGAGACTTCCACCACGCCTTCGAGCGGCTGCTGTTGGCGATGGATCCTGCCAGCGAGTCGACCGGCGTGGTCGAGCAGCGGCTGTTCCCACTGCCCGCCGGGGCACTCGAAGCGGGCTTCATGCGTGTGATCGAGCAGCATAGGCAGGGGCATGGATTCAACGCACACGGTGCGTTCGACGGCTTCCTGCCATGGATCGTGCTGTTTGCCGTTGACCTCAAGGGAAGCCACTGGCGTGAAGCCTTGCGGGGCATGGGGATCGGCCTTTTCCACGTTGCGGGCGAGCAGGTGCAGAAAGCGTACCTTGACGGCAATATCAGTGACATGCGTGCCGACAAACAGGCACTGCGTCTGCATCAGGGAGTTATCCGCGCCGGGATTGGTCTCGATGTAGGCCGGAGGATACAGCCCGCCAAAGGTCCAGCGTTGGCGGCTTTTGGTGCTGGGCCGGTAAGGGTAGAGCAAATAGCCCTCGTACAGGACGGCCTGCACGATTCTGTTTACATGGGTATCGTTCATGGCGACATCCGCTTTTCGATGTTGATCAGCAGCACCCCGACAGCCTGATCCTCGATTGGCGAGGCAACGATCTGGCCGCGTCATGTGGAAAGCAATACCACTGAAAAGCTGGCTGGCTGGCAACGTACTGCTTAATGCATATACCTTTCGCTGCGTCAGATCCACGTTTTCAGACCATTCTAGCGCCTGGCAGGAAGGCGGCTGTCTGTCCGACCGCGCAATCAGGAAGCGAAACGGCACGACGCCGACGAACGGCTAGGAGATTTGCTTTCGGCAGCGAGCCTGCGACGACCACCGGTGATGTCGCAGGTAGGGGTCTTTTCGGCGCGATATAAGACGGCTGCAGGACCTGACGCTGGTTATCGCGGCATTTTGCACTGGAGCGTTTGAACGCCGTGGGTCAGGTCTTTGCGGGTACCGTCGGGGAGGATGGCGGTTGCGGTGACACCTTGCGGCACCTCGGCCTGGAGGGTGAATTTGCCGTCGGCGATTTTCCACTTGCTGGCGATCTTGCCGGCGGGGCTGGCGAAGGTGGCCTCCGCGCTGGTCAGCGGGCCGGGGACGGGCGCGATGAGAATGCGCTTCCAGCCGACGCTGCCGGGCTGCTGGCGGATGCCCGCGACGTAGCCGTAGAACCACTCCATCACGTGGCCGAGCATGCAGTGGTTGAGGGATTGGTGGCCGTCGTTCATGGCGTCCCAGGTCTCGGGCATGGCGGTCAGGCCCTTCTTGAGGATGCCGCCGTAGCTGCCGAGGCCGTCGCGTGAGTAGACGCGATGCAGCACGTCGCTGCGGCCGGCCTGGGCCAGGGCACGGATGAAGAACACGTGGCCGACGTCGCCGGGCGTCTGCTGCCAGCCGCGTTTTGCCAGGTCGGCGATGACTGCGTCGAGCACCGCGGACTTGTCCTGCTCGGGCACGAGATTGGCGACGAGCGAAATAGTATTCGCGCACTGGCACGAGCCTGTGTTGGCGAAGGTGCGCTGCCTGGCGTCGTAGAACTTGTTCATATAGGCGGCTGCGGTCTGCTGGCGAAGGCTGCGATAACGTTGTACGTCGTCGGGCTTGTGCAGGAGCTCGGCGGTGTGAAAGACCGCGTCGATGCACATAACCTGCACGGCGGTGGCGGTGAGTTCGACGGGCGTGAAGCGGCTAGGACCCGGGTTCTTGCCGTGGCCGTAGTCGTACCAGTCGCCCAGGCCGGCCGGAGCAATGCCGTCCTTGGAGGCCGAGGCGACGTAATCAACGAAGCGCTTCATGCAGTCGTAGTTGTCGCGGAGGATCTGCGGATCGCCGTACCAGACATAGTGCTGCCAGGGCACGAGCACGCCAGCAGCCCCCCACTCGACAGTCCAATGAAACGCACCGGGAAAACGCGTGCCCGGATAGGACGGGGCCACGGTTAGGATTCGGCCGGAGTCCTCCTGGGCTTCGCGGATGTCGCGGGTGATCTTGGTGAACCAGTCGCGTGTGTCGTAGCGATAGCTGAATGTTGGAGCCAATAAGTAGGCACATTCCAGCCAGCCGAGCTTCTCGCGATGCGGGCAATCGGTCATCACGTAGGACATATTGGAACGCATGGCCCAGTCCACCAGCCGATGCGTACCGTTGTACAACTTGCTGGAGCAAGAAAACTCGCCTACTTGCGGCAGGTCGGCCCGCGTGTGCAGCATCTCGATTTTGGTGATTACGGGCAGGCCCTCGGGATTGGGTTGACCGGCGGGAGCGGCCCCCACGATCTCGACCGCCTTGAAGCCGATGTAGTAGAACAGCCACTGATGCGTCTCCGGCCCACGGCCCTTGAGCGTGTAACGAAACAGCGTTGGTGCCCCCCATCGCGGCTTCATGAACTCGCCCTTTTCGGTGCTGTACTCCGAAGGCTGCAGCGTGAAGCTCTGGCCGGCCTGGCCTTGAACGGTGAAGCGGATAATGCCGGAGGCGTTCTGGCCGAAGAACACGTGGTAAACGCCGTTGCCTGCCGAGCTGTTGTACGTGGCGGGGAAGATCTCCTTTACACGCAGAGGCGGTGCAAACTGCTTGACCGGTTGTGCCTTGGGGGCATCGGCAGGCACGACCGCCGACCAAGCGCTGTCGTCAAAGCCGGGCTTGTCCCAACCGGCCTGTTCGAGGCGGGCGTCATAGTCCTCGCCTCCGTAGATGTGGCTGAAAGTGACTGGTCCGCCGGTAGTCTTCCAGCTATCGTCGCTCACGACGGAAACGTGCTGGCCGTCGGCGGCCTCGATGGTCGCGTCGAGCCAGAGCAGGTATTGCGTGCCGTAGTTGGTTTGCGGCCCGTTCTTGTTGTAGCGGCCATTGGGGGCCGGCGGGTTATACCAAAACGAGTTGCCCAGCATGACGCCGAGTGCGTTGGGGCCCTTCTGCAGCAAGGGGGCGATGTTGAACTCTTCGTAGTAGATGGTCTTGTCGTACTGCGACCAGGGCTGATGGATGGGCACGTCGTCCACCGGCCGACCGTTGACGTGCAGTTGAAAATGACCGAGTCCCACCATGCGTAGGA
>JBJKSL010000302.1:0-5474 GCA_046704145.1 Phycisphaerae bacterium | reverse complement strand
CATTGAAGCAAACCGCCGCTTCCCCCCGCCACAGCGCGGCACCGCAGCCAGGAGGGCCGGAAGCGGCGGTGTGCGAGAGGGGGGGGCATGCACAAACGGGGACGGCAAGCTCTGAGGCACACGATAGGAGGGCGGCACAAAGGATGGGCAGCCGCAGAACACCAGGGTGAACGAGGTCTTCTCCGCACCCGCTTGCCTTTTCGGTCAAGCCTTGCGGCCGTTGTAGCACGCTTACGCCCGATGGCCTCGGCAGCCTGTCCGTGCGTGGTGGTGAACATCCTTGCCCCAGCGTTAAGATGTCCTCGGTTTGTAC
Organism: Phycisphaerae bacterium; assembly: GCA_046704145.1. Lineage (GTDB taxonomy): Bacteria > Planctomycetota > Phycisphaerae > UBA1845 > PWPN01 > JACQVT01. The sequence continues at coordinate 5,161 of JBJKSL010000302.1, read as the reverse complement.
CGGCGAATTCTGCAGCGTCCGCATTTTCTGCTCAAAAATGCGGGTAATTGTTTCGATTTGCAAATCTTTTGAAACGGTTGTAAACTATGAGGAATAAAGTCTTTGGCATCGATCGGCCGGAGGCCTTTTGGGCCGCTTCCAAGCTGAATGTTGCGGGTTCGAGCCCCGTCGCCCGCTGTGGCATATCTGGCCATGAGCTCCGCGCGAGAATTGATCCCAGCTTCTTTTAGAGGTCCTTCAGCGGTCGTGGACGGTGTGATAGATCGGCCCGAGCCGACGGATAATTCGCTTTGCCGACTCGCCGTTGAGCAGTTCAACCAGCACCGAATGCAACCGCGGTGGTAGTCTGGCCCGCCGCCAAGTCAACGGCAAAAGAGCGGAAGCAAGTCGCCGCCATCCTCAATCATTTTTCCGACATTGTTCGCGTTGCGCTCTGGGCACTTGGTTGACAGGCGGTTATGATACCGGGCTTCGTCCGTTGCCGCTGGCCAGCCCTGAAGGCTGAGGGCCAGTCTGGGCCATACGGGCAAACGGTCCTTTTGAGGTCTACGGTAGACGATGGAGATTGGTTGTGCTGGGTCAGCTGGTTGGTCCGGATGTGGTCGAGATGCTCGCCGAGCGGCAGTTTTCCGCTCTGCGTCGCTCGCTCATCGCGCTGCCGGCACCGAGCGTGGCCGAAATCGTCACCGACATGGACTCGAAGGACGTGGCCATCGTCTTCCGCATCCTGCCTCGTGAATTTGCCGCCGACGTTTTTGAGTACATGCCGTTCGAGACCCAGGAGCCTCTGCTGAAGGAACTGGGCCAGGAGCACGTTGCGGCCGTGCTCAACCAGATGGATCCGGACGACCGCACCAGCCTGCTCGAGGAACTGCCCGGCCAGGTCACCCAGCGGCTGATCTCGCTGCTGTCCCCCGAGGAGCGGCGGATCGCCACCACCCTGCTGGGCTACCCCGAAGACTCCATTGGCCGGCGCATGACGCCGGATTACGTGGCCGTTCGGTCCAACTGGACGGTGGGGCAGGTGCTCGACCACATTCGCCGCGTCGGTCATGACAAGGAAACACTGAACATCATCTATGTCGTCGACGATCGCGGACATCTGATCGACGACGTGCGGCTTCGCGAGCTGGTCCTGGCCGATCCGGTCACACCGCTGAAGGATCTGCTCGACGGGCAGGTCAGTTCGATGCAGGCCAACGAGGACCAGGAAGAGGCGGTTCGCGTCTTTAAGGAACTGGACCGCATCGCGCTACCGGTGGTGGATTCCAGCGGCCTGCTGGTGGGCATCGTCACCGTCGACGACATCATGGACGTGGCTGAAGAGGAGACCACCGAAGACATCCAGAAGATGGCCGCCGTGGAAGTACTGGAGGCTCCGTATTTCGAGGTTGGTTTGCCGACCATGATCCGCAAGCGGGGGCTGTGGCTTAGCGCGCTGTTCATCGGCGAGATGCTCACCGCCACGGCCATGGGCTACTTCGAGCACGAGATCAGCAAGGCGGTAGTGCTGGCACTGTTTATCCCGCTGATCATCAGTTCAGGCGGCAACAGCGGCTCGCAGGCGGCCTCGCTGATCATTCGTGCCCTTGCCCTGGAGGAACTGCACCTGCGCGACTGGTTCCGCGTGTTCTTAAGAGAGATCCTCTCCGGAGTGGGCCTCGGCGTGATCCTCGGCAGCATTGCGTTCGTCCGCATCGTGCTGTGGCCCTGGCGCAAAGAGATGTACGGCGAGCATTTCGTCATGGTCGCGGTCACGGTGGCAGCGGCCCTTGTCGGCGTGGTAACATTCGGAACCTTGACGGGGGCGATGTTGCCGGTCGTGCTCAAGCGGCTGGGCTTCGACCCCGCCGTCTCGTCGGCCCCCTTCGTTGCCACACTGGTTGACGTGACCGGCATTGTGATCTACTTCACCGTAGCCAGTGTGATTCTCAGCCACATGCTCCAGTGAACGAGTTGTTGGGGCGGGATTCCAAGCCTTACACGAGAAATAGGGAGGCACGCTCATGAAACAATGCGCAGCAGCGTTGATCGCAGCCCTCGTCGGTGCGGCGTTCGTCTGGGCGGGTGAGCCGGCCCGGGTCCCCCCGGAGGATTTCGCGATACTGCCGTGGAGCAGCGTGCCCGGCGATGCCAGGGTGCTGCAGGGTATCTACGACTGCGGCTTCAACCTGGCAGGCTTCGTCAGCCCGGACAGCCTCGACGCAGTGAAGGCCGCCGGCCTCAAGGGCATCGTCTCCGGTCTACACGTGGCCGACCCCGGCCGGACAGACGCGGCGGCGGTCCAGAAGGAAGTGGATGAACTGGTCAAACGCGTTGGAAAGCATCCAGCGGTGTACGGCTACTACCTGCGCGATGAGCCCGCGGCCAACATGTTCCCGGCCCTGGCGGCTTACGCGACGGCGCTGCACAAAGCAACTCCGAATACACGGGCGTACATCAATCTGTTCCCCAACTACGCTTCACCTGCGCAACTCGGTACGGCCAGCTATGGCGATTATCTCGAGCAGTTCATCGTTGCGGTCAAGCCGTCCTTCGTCAGTTACGATCACTACGCATTGATGGACGATGGCTCACTGCGAGGCGGGTACTTCCAGAACCTCGAAGCAGTGCGCAAGGCCGCGCTGGCACACAACCTTCCGTTCTGGAACATCGTGTTGTCCAACTCACATTTCAACTATGCTGAGCCGACCGAGGCGGGGCTGCGTTTCCAGGCATATACGACGATGGCGTACGGCGGCAGGGGCATCAGCTACTTCACATACATCGCCCCCACCAGCGGCAATTACCGGCTCGCACCCCTCGATCAGTTCGGATACCGCACGCCAACCTGGGACATGCTGCGACGGGTCAACCTCCAGATTCACGTCCTGGCGCCGACGCTGGTCAAGCTCACGAGCGTCAACGTCGTTCACCACGGAGACGTGCCCCAAGGTTGCCAGGGGATCGATAAAAGCAAGTACGTTGCTGAACTGACCGGCGGCAATCTGATGGTCGGCGAATTTGAGGGCCCCAAGGGGGAGCCGTTCATCATGGTTGTCAACAAAGATTTGCACAGGTCCACTGCCTTCGGTGTGCGATTCAAGAAGCCCGGTACGATCCTGCAGACCAACAGCTACACCGGGCAGCTTGCTCCGTGGGCGGGCGAGAACAACTGGCTGGCGGCGGGACAGGGAATGCTTTTGAGCCTGAAGTAAAGGGCAAGAAGGTGCCCGGCGGCTCTCGACTATGGCTCACCTGTGACAACTTGCATGTCCGGTCTTCTGCAGATAGTCCTGATGATAGTCCTCAGCCTTGAAGAAGCGCGAGGCGGGGACGATCTCGGTTACTACGGGGTTGCGGAAACGCCCCGAACGCTCGTAGTCCTTCTTGCTCTCCATTGCAGCACGCCTTTGTTCCTCGTTGTGGAAGAAGATGGCAGAACGGTACTGGCTGCCCACGTCTGCGCCTTGGCGGTGATACTGGGTCGGGTCGTGAGCTCTCCAAAACACCTCAAGTAACTGCTCGTAGCTGATCTGCTCGGGGTCATAGATGACTTCGACCGCTTCCGCATGGCCGGTCATTCCCGAGCACACGTCTTCGTAGGTGGGGTTGTCGAAGTGCCCGCCCATGTAGCCCGTACTCGTCGAGGTCACGCCGGGGAGATTCCTGAATTCTGCCTGTACCCCCCAAAAACAGCCGGCCGCAAACGTGGCGCGCTCACGCTTGACGAACAGCTCGACTGGAACTTTTTCATCAGAGGGCCCAAGGTCTGCGTCGCTCGTTCTAATCATTGCCGATACTCCTATCCGCGGCAGGGGACGCAACGCCCCTTTTCAAAATTCTAGGTAGGCTGCAGGCCGAGGGGACCGCGGGGAAGGGGAATTGGGGTGGGTGGACCTATGCGGGCTCGGTGGTTGTGTGGCTGTTGGTCTTGCCGTGGATCAATCTTCGGCCTGAATCACGCTGGTTTCAGGCTCGCGGATTGCGGGCGTGTCGCACTCGATGCCGAGCAGTTTGAGCGATTCTCGCTCCACGATGCGGCGGAGCTGCTCGCGAGGAATGGTCGGCAGGTTGGTGCCGTGGCAGAACTGGTTGATGCTGTACAAGGCCTCGATGGACTCGGCGGCCGTGGAATAGGGGAAGTTGCTGCCGAAGAGCAGGGCGTCCATCACGCCAGCCTGGTAAGCCAGCACCAAGGCGTTGTACGCATGCCAGGGGCGCTGCACGATGCCGCTGACGTCGGCAAAGATGTTGTCGTGCTTGCCGAGCAGAGCGATGGTCTCTTCCGTCCAGGGATATCCGAACTGGGTGATTACGATCTTGAGGGCGGGGAATTCACGGGCCACTTCGTCCAGCAGGTAGGGGCGGGCGAACTCCATTTTGCTGGCACTGGCTGCACGCACATCCTGATGGAAGATGATGGGCATGCCCAGCCGCTGAACCTCAGTGTATACGCGCATGGCCGCCGAGCAGACGGGATGGAAATCCTGGGCCGCCGGCCAAACGGATACGCCGCGCAGGCCGAACTCCTCCTGGGCACGCCGCAGGTCGTCGATTGCTTCCTGGGGGCGGGAGGGGTCCACGCTGGCGAAACCGATCAGGCAGCTTGAATTACGTTTGACGTATCGGCCCACGTACTCGTTGGGCACGTCAGCGCCGAGATAATGACTCTTGAAGGCCAGCACGAAGGTCTGGTCGACCGGCTTGCTGGCAACCAGGTGCGTCTCGGCATTGGCTTTGCGGATGACTGCGGGGGTGCCGCCGCGTACGCATGTGTTCCACAGCCCCGTGCCGCGTCCCAGTTGCTCCACAGACTCCCAGATGTGCGTATGACAATCGATGATCATGTGAGGCCTGCTTATAGCCGTTTTGGGGCCAAGAATCAACGACTGGCGGATAACCGTCAGCCGCATGGGGCGGCCGAGAGACTCGTGCGTACACAGCCCCTGCAAAAGTGCGCCGCGCTTCTGACCTAGCCTCAATTGTTATGGCCATTTACAATCCGCTCTTATGACTAGAACCAAGGTGGTGGCAACGGTAGGGCCGGCGTGCGACAGCGAGGCGGTCCTGGGGCAGCTGATCGAGGCCGGCGTGGATGTGTTCCGGCTGAACTTCTCGCACGGCACGCTTGAGGGGCACGGGGCGGTCCTGCAGCGGATTCGGAAGGTGGCCGCCGACC
>JBJKSL010000301.1:0-4069 GCA_046704145.1 Phycisphaerae bacterium | reverse complement strand
GGATGTGGCCGTGCCCGAGGCTGGGGAATCAATCGCGTTGTCAGCGCTGCAGCAGTTGGCGGCGAGGATGGCAGCACGCAGCGATGTGGCTCGCGTGGATCAGTACGGCGAGTTCGCCCCGCTGCTGCACAAGGCCCAACTGCTGGAGAAACTTCCGTTCGCCGCGGCTTCCACCGAGCCTCTCCATGAGGCGGCCTCACACTTCCGTCGCGTGCAAGACGGCACGGTGCATCTGCGCATGTCGATTCTGGTTCGGGCGATGGCTTCGCAGGATTTTTATTCGCTGGTCAGCGACCTTCGCACGCGGGCGGCGGCACTGCTGTGTGGGACCGGCTTCCAACCGGCCATACAGACCGGCAAGATGCCGGTCCCACATAAGACAATCCTTCCGGCGGCGACGCGATGGGACGTCACCGGTGCGGTGCTGCTGCTGAACGATGCTCAGGCGGCCCTCGTCCGTACGCAAGTGCGAAGCTTCGCCATCGCTGCGGTTGCGGTGCTGCTGGTGATGGGCGTGCTCTTGCGCTCGTGGCGAGTGGTGGCGGCGTCCGTGGTGCCGAACTTGCTGCCGGTGTTGGGCACGGTCGCGCTGATGGCTCTGCTGGCCATACCGCTCGACTCGGCCACGGTTATGTTTGCCTCAGTTGCCATCGGACTCGCGGTAGACAGCACCATTCACTTCGTGGCGTGCTATCGCGCGGCCGACCCGCGACGCGATCGGACCGCCGCTGCAGCCGACGCCATGCAGCGTTCGGGGCGGCCGATTGTGTTTACCGCCCTGGTGGCCATCGCCGGCTTTGCCATGCTCTGCCTTTCAGATTTTCGGCCGCTCGCGGACTTTGGACTGCTGACCGGTGCTACCCTGTTAACAGCGATGCTGTGCGACCTGCTGGTCACGCCCGCCTGGGCTGGAGTCGTTCGACTATGGGAACAATCGTGAAGCGTGCGGCAATCCACGAAGCTTTGAACGAGCGGCTTGCGCGCATCATTGCCATCCACTTTGATCCGCAAGGCGGTACGCCATATTGGCTCGAACGCCAGCGTGCGCTCGCTATCGACGCACAACACCAGGTCCGCGGCGCTGCGGATCTCGCGGTCTTCGGCCCCATGGATCAGGAGGCCCTCGCACGTCGGCCGGTCGAGGACTTCATCCCGCGATCCTTGCTGCACCGTCGACCTGAGTTCATGCTGGGCGAAACCGCCGGCACGCTCGGGCGTCCCAAGTACGCCGTGCATCGGCGGGACGAGTTTCACCGAGCTTTCGTAGAGCCGTTCCTGGCAGCGGCTGCGCGCGTCGGATTCCCCCGCGGGCTAAACTGGCTGTTCATCGGACCGTCCGGACCGCACATCATCGGCAAGGCGGCCAACGCGTGCGCCAATGCCATGGCGGCACCTGACTGTTTCACAATCGATCTGGACCCGCGTTGGGCCAAGAAGCTGCCGAGCGATTCGTTCGGGCTACGGCGATATGTGGCCCATCTTGAAGAGCAGGCCCTGACCATCCTCGATTCGCAGCATATCGGCGTGATCTTCAGCACACCGGTTGTGCTGGAGAGTCTGATCCAACACATGGACGAGGCCCATCGACAGGTTATCCGCGGCATCCATTTGGGCGGGCTCTCGGTTTCGGCAGCGCAACACGACCTTTTTCGACGGGCTTTTCCGAACGCGGTCATCTTGTCCGGCTACGGCAACACGCTTTTCGGCATGATGCCTGAACTCGCCTATGCGGCGGACGAGGGCTTCAGCTATTACCCGCACGGACAACGATTGATCGTACGCGTAGTACCGCTCGACGGCGAGAATGATCGCGACCGTCTGCATCACGACGTGCCCTACGGCGAACGAGGCCAGGTGGTCATCAGCCGCCTGGATGAAACTCAATTGATCCTGAACATGATGGAGCGCGACTCGGCCGTTCGGTTGCCTTCGCCCACGGCGGCTGCGAACGATGGATTTGTCTCGGACGGCGTACAGGCTCCGCAGCCCATCGCGAACCAGTCGTTGAAACCAGCCGTAGGACTCTACTGACGTCGGGCATTTTGCCGGGCGGGACACGGTGTGCAGATTCATGCCCAGAGCGGTTGAACTCATTCAGGAGCGTGTGCGTTTCGGCGAAGGCGGCCGTCTGTCCGGCGTGCTGCACTATCCCGTATCGGTCGAGCCCGAGCGTGCGGTACTGCTGTGTCCGCCGCATCCCAACTTTGCGGGAGACATGGACAACAACGTGGTCAAGGCGCTTGCCGAGCGGCTTGGCCGGCATCACGTGGTGCTGCGTTTCGACTACCGCGGCGTAGGCGAGAGCCGAATCACGCTGCCGCCCGGCGTTTCCGCGCTCGACTATTGGGAAGACGTCGAGCAACAGGGCGATTTCGCAGATGCACTGACTGACACGCGCGATGCGGCGACGGCGCTGCAGAAAGCTGGCGATGACCTGCGTATGGTCGCGGTAGGTTACTCGTTTGGAGCGGCGATGGCGGTGCAGACTGCGCTGGCCGATGCACGTGTTGATGCCATGGTCGCTATCGCCCCGCCGCTGACACGTATTTCGTTCGAGGCTCTTGCCGGTAGTGCCAAGCCTTGCCTGATGCTGAGCGGCAAGGACGACTTCGTCTACGATGCGAATGCCGCGGCAGGGTTAGCACGATCGGCCGGCGACAGTTACAGCTTTGAAATGTGGGACGGAGTCGATCACTTCTTCCGCGGACAGGAGCCGGCACTTTCGCAGCGCGTGGCGGCTTTCATTTCATCGCTTTGATGTCTCTATTGTGTCACGAAGATGCGGCGCACTGTTAGCGAGCGCTTGTGCGATGTGCGCACGGTGCCACATATATAAACTGGCCATTGCAGTAAGCGCCCTTGCATTGCCATCCTAGGATTAGCCATAATCGTAGTTACGCGGAGATTCTCGTTCATGCAGTTTGACAACAAGCCTGAAGTGTTGGCCCCGGCGGGAACGCTCGAAACCGTGGTGGCCGTTCTCGATGCCGGCGCCGACGCGGTCTACATCGGCGGCAAATGGCTGAACATGCGCATGCACCGCATGAGCTACAACCTCGACGACCGCGCGATGGCGGCGGCGATTAAGGCGGCGCACGACCGTGGCCGCCGCTTATATGTCACTGTAAACAGCCTGGTGTTCGAGGAAGAGCTACCGGAGGCCCGGGCGGCGCTGACTACGCTCGGTCAGTTGTGCCCGGACGGCATCATCGTGCAGGATCTGGCCGTGGCGGCGTTGGCTCGCGAGATCTGCGTACACATACCGCTGCACGCCAGCACGATGATGAACGTGCACAGCATCGAAACCGCGACCGCCCTGAAGCTCATGGGATTTGTCCGCGTGGTAACCTCCAGAGACATCCCGCTTGCCGAGGTCCGCCGCATCGCCGAGGCCACCGAACTGGAGATGGAGTACTTCATTCACGGCGACATGTGCATCGCCCAGAACTCGCAGTGTTACGGTAGCGGGATTCTCTTCGGCGAGAGCAGCAATCGCGGACGATGCCTCAAGAGCTGCCGCTGGAACTGGCGACTGCTGCCACCTGAAGGCGTCGAAGGTCTGGATGAGGCCGCCATGCAAGGGCACCTGCTGGCGCGCAAGGATCTGTGCATGTTCCAGCACATTCCCGCCCTGGTGCAGAACCGCGTGGTTTCCTTGAAAATCGAAGGCCGTATGCGGACGTCGGAGTTCCTGGTCCCGCTGGTCGCCGCGTATCGTCAGGCCGTCGACGCCTACTTCGCCGATCCGACCGCCTACGCCTTCGATTCTGCCGCCATGGCCGATCTGTTTCAACGGCGGGTGCGCGAGTACAGCACGTGCATGTCGCTGTACAATTCGGGCCGCGACTCCATCGACGCATCCGGCAAGCGTGAGCCGCGACTGTTCAGCCTAGCCAAGCCTGAGCCGATGGTGAGCGTCTCCCCGCCGGTGCCGGCCGCTTCGACCGACGGCATGACCCCGCCCGAACTCGCGGTGCACGTCGGCACACCGGATGCCGCCGAAGCAGCAGTGCAGGCCGGGGCCAACGCCGTCTACTTGGGCGGCGACTTCTTCGTCGGCAGTAGCACG
>JBJKSL010000300.1:0-4249 GCA_046704145.1 Phycisphaerae bacterium | reverse complement strand
CTCCGCAACGTAACAAATGCTCGTTTTATGATTGGATGCTCTCTCCACCTGTTTTCTTCTCACCATTTTGGGATTCGAGCCGTTCTCGCAGCATTCTCCGGGCCCGGTTCAGGCCGGAAGCCACCGTACCACCTGGCTTGCCGAGCATTTCTTCCATCTCGGCGTAGCTGAGCTCCTCGAAATAGCGCAGGACCAGTAAGGTCCGCTCCTCCTCCGGCAGGCCGTCGAGCATGTCGGCCATTTCGAGCCGGGCCTGCTCGGGGCCAAAACTGTCCACCGCCTCCAGGTACCCCAGTTCGGTCCGCTTGGCCCGATCGCGTTCTTTTTTGCGAAGAAACTGCCGGCCCTCGTTCAGCGCGATCTGATAGATCCACGTGCCCAGGCTGGCTCGGCCGTCGAACCGTTCGATATGCTGGAATACCCGCAGAAAAGCATCCTGGGCCAGTTCGCTGGCGTCGTCCGGATTGCCGGTCATCCGCAGCAGTAGCCGGTAAACTCGGTCGGCGTTCTGCGCGTACAGCTCCCGCTGGGCTTCCCTGTCCCCTCGACGGCAGCGAGTTATGAGCTGACTTTCGATCATTAATCCAGCGGCACTGGCACAATTCCGCTTCAGCATACGGCCGCGTTCCTACGTGTTTAGCGTCCGCCCTCTTTCTTGCCCCGGAGGCGCGAAAATAACCACAGGACTCTTTGGGCCGCGGAGGGGTCGCCGAAAATCGCCACGGGTGTAGCAGTTCGCCAGGGCTTGTCCCTGGCGACGCGGAACCCGTGGAAAATTCCGCAGACACCTCTTTTTCTCCCCGATAGGGGCGGCTATCGGGGAGAAAAAGAAAAAACGATTGTACGCGGACTGTCCACGGATTACGCTCTGGGCTTCGCCCCTCGCTTCATCCGTGGCTACTTTCAACGGCCCCGCCGGGGCCAAGAACTCGCGATCAAACGCTAAACACGTACCAGCGTTCACGCTGCCGCCAAATAGTAGAGACTACCAGCGTTGCGTTCTGCGGGAAAGCCCAAAGACCGGTAACCGATTCTATCGGGTGTGGCAACAAAAAGTGGCACAGCCGCCCTCGGCGGTGTTTCCGAAAATCCCCAGCCGAGGGCGGCTGGGCTACAACGTTCCCCATCGGGGCGCGAGAAAAATCGAATTCCCATGAAGAAACGCCTCGCGGCATGCATCCAAATCACATAAACAGCCACGATGCTGTCTGCTCCGGGGCTGAAACCTGGGTGGGCCCATTATGGCGGGAGTGCGAGCGGCATCGCGCTGCCATGAAGCGAAGGCTCTTATTTCGGAAAGGATCAAGAGTTGCGATCTGTCGTTGTTGCCGTTGCGTTGTCTTTGGTTGTGCCCGCGGCCTCGTTCGCCGCAACACCTGCTCTGGCGATCCAGAAGAACTGTCCGGTCACGGGTAAGCCGGTGAATCCAGCCGTGAGCACCGACTTTCAAGGCCACAAGGTTCTTTTCTGCTGCGTCAAGTGCGTAGCTGACTTCAATAAGAGCCCGGAGAAGTACCTGCCCGCCCTGTATCGGCAGTTCTACCCACAGCGCGTCCAGACCACTTGCCCGGTCATGGGCGAGGCCGTCGATGGAAAGACATCGCTCGACTTCAACGGGCAGCGGGTCGAGTTCTGCTGCAAGATGTGCGTACCCAAGTTCAAGGCTGACCCCGCCAAGTACGCCGCCAAGCTGGAGGCCGACTACACCGATCAGGTGCACGGACCGGTCACCGGCCAGGCCATTGACCCCAGTGTGAGCACGGACTTCCATGGCAAGACCGTGTATTTCCACTCCGCTGATGCCATGAAGGCGTTCCAGGCGAGTCCAGCCAAGTATGCCGACAAGCTGCTTCCGGAGGTCGGCGTGCTCGCTCGTGGCGCAACCGCCGACGAGGATCTCGTGCTCTGCGCGGTGGCAGCCCCAGCCAAGGCCACCCTCGCTCGCAAGGAGGTGCAAACCACCGTGTACGACGGCAAGAAGTACTTCCTGGCCAACTCGGCCGACGTGCAGGCGTTCAAGGCGAACCCGGACAAGTACGCCAAGACCATCGCCGACGAAATGAAGACTCGGCAGGACGATTCTGCTCACTGGTTCACATGCAGCATGCACCCCGAGGTACTCCATATGGGCCCAGGCAAGTGCCCCAAGTGTGAAATGAAGCTAACACCCGTGGCGGCTGGGACTGTCGCGCACGGCACGATGGAAATGCCACAGAGTGCCGGCATGGCTGCTGGGCACGGTGATATGGGCAGCCATAGCAGTCACATGGACCACCAGCGGTGAATCACTGACGGAGCAGCGTCCAGCGCCGCCCTTTCACGACTTGCTTATGTCACGTACCTTATTGTGCAATGAGGCTTCACAGAGCTTGGCGGACGGGCCGATAACTAGGGCATTCGCGGTGCGAAATCGTTATTTGCGATTCGACGGCGCTTTCCATGTGGGACCGGCTTCCAGCCGGTCATCCGGACCGGCAAGATGCCGGTCCCACACAAGAAGAAAGCACTGCGTGTTTGTGAATAACAATTCAGGCTGAGTGCCCCATCCCTTTGCGTTTTTTTGCGAAGGGGCGGGCAACGGACAGAGGCTGCGAGCCCACTGCGGACCGTGCAATGCATATCCCCCACCCCTTGCGAAGCGCAAGGGATGGGGCACCGGTTGAAGGCTGCGGACGCCTCTTCTGAGTTGAAAGGGAAGGCGATGAGGGTAAACGGACAGCCGAGAGGTCTCTGGATGAGTGTCGGTTTTTTGACAGCTGGGCTTGCATCTCTGGGCGGCTGCGAACTGAATCGCCAAGGCGTCACAGAGGTCACTGCGGCCTGGGAGCAGGCTGAGGCCAACCGGCCGGCGCGTGCCTCGGCCTACTCGCAGGTGCCGAAGACGCTCCCAGCGTCTGCCGCCACAGCTACCCAGCCGGCACCGGAGACATTGCAGCCGGCGGCACGACTGCGCGATTACCTCGTGCTCGCCCTGGCGAACAATCCGGAAATCGCCCAAGCCGAGCAGACCGCCCGGGCCAAGGCGCAGCGCATTCCGCAGGTGACCGCGTTGCCGGATCCCATGATTTCGACCAAGACACTGCCCACGCCCGTCCGGACGGCCGAGGGCGACAATTTCTTCATCCTCGGCGTCAGCCAGAGGTTCCCCGTGCCCGCCAAGCTCGACCGGGCCGGACGCATGGCCCTGGAAGAGGCAAGGATGGCCATCGCAGAGTGGGATCGCACTCGCCTGCGGGTCGTCGCCGACGTGAAGCGAGCGTACTTCCGGCTGTATGTGGTCGATCGGACGATCAGCGTGACGCGCGACAATCAGGATCTGCTCAAAGGACTGATCGATGCCATTCGCGGCCAACTCGCTGCCGGCACCGCTCGCCAGGAGGATCTCTTGCGAGCCCAGGTGGAGTTGTCCAACCTCGAAAGCGAACTGATTCAGCTTCGGCAGAAACGAATCGCGACCGCAACGATGCTCAACACGCTGCTCAACCGCGATCCCAAAACGCCGATCGAGAGTCCTCCCAAATTCGAGATCCGGCAGGTGACGCCTGTGTTGAAAGTGCTGTTCGCCAAGGCGGCCGAAGCCAATCCCGACCTGGCCCGCGTCCAGCGCCAGATCGAGCGGGACAAACAGGCTGTCGAACTCGCCCGCCTGGCCTACTGGCCCGATTTCAACCTCGGCTTCGAATGGATGGAGATGGAGCCGCGGCCTGCGTTTCGTCCGCCGCCCAACCCCATGACCGGTCAGCGACCGGCGGTCTCTCACCTCAGCGAAGACGGCTCGGACAACTGGGCCATCACCTTCGGGATCAACGTGCCCATCTGGTTCGACAAGATCCGCGCGGGCATTCGCGAATCGCGGGCCAAGTTACTGGCCTCCATGTCGGAGTATCAGGCCACGCGGAATCGCGTGTACTTCCAGGTCGAGGATGCCCTGACCAACGTCCAGGCCCAGGAACAGTTGGCCCGGCTGTTCGCCACGACCATTATTCCACAGGCACAACAGACCTATGAAGTCTCGCTGGCCTCGTATATGGCCGGCCAGAGCAACTTTGAGTACCTGATCGACAACTGGCGTAAGTGGCTGGTGTTCACCATCCAGTACCATCGCGCTTTGGGGCAACTCGAAGAAAGCGTCGCCGATCTGGAGCAGGCTGTCGGCCTGAGCTTGAGTGAAGTTGAGAGTGCAAATGAGTAAGCTTTACAGACCTGCACGAGTTCACGCTTTACTGCTGCTGGTCGTCATAATCGGGGG
>JBJKSL010000299.1:0-9804 GCA_046704145.1 Phycisphaerae bacterium | reverse complement strand
ATCTCTGGCCGCTGCTGGTGGTGCTCGCCATCATCGGCGGCATGGCCTTGCTGCTTCGCAAATTCATGCCGGCGAGACGACTGCTGGCCGGCTCCGACGTGCTGCAGATCGTCGCTCGCACTTCGCTCTCGCCCAAGCAGCAACTGGTGATGGTCAAGCTCGGGCGACGCCTGCTGCTGCTCGGCGTTTCGCCGGAACGAATCAACGCTCTTACCACGGTGGACGATCCCGACCAGGTCGCCCTTCTGATGGGAGAGATCGCCAGCCGCAAGCCCGACTCGATGTCCCAGGCCTTCGCCGCATCAATGGAAGACGAGTCGCAGGCCTACGACGCAGAATCGGGAGAGATCGACGACTCGGATCTGGCTCACGGCCAAGTGCAGGGCCTGCTCCGGAAAGTCCGACAGATGGCGGGCAAAAGCACCGCACGATGAGAGTGCGACGCGGACGGCGTGCAGAACCCGTCCAACTGTGATGATCGCACCGAGGCGCAACGGAGTTGCGCCGCAATTAGAGCATGGGAGGCTCGATGAAGAAGGTGGGCATGGTCCTGGCCCTGTGGCTGGCGGCAGCATCAACTGCCCTGGCCCAGCCTGCGCCGAGCCCGACTGCCCTTACCCCGACTGCCCTTGCCCCGACTGCGCTAACCCCGACGGTTGCCGGGCCCAACGCCGCACTTGGCGCCACCGGCCAGGTCGACAACCCTCTGCAGGTGCCCGACCTCACCCACGTACTGCCCGCAGCCACCACCCGCGACGGCATCAGCGCCACGCTCAAGATCTTCGTGGTCATGACGGTGCTCACCCTGGCACCGGCCATCCTCATGATGACCACCTGCTTCACGCGAATTCTCATCGTGCTGTCGATGCTGAGGCAGGCCATCGGAGTGCAACAACTACCGCCCAGCCAGATCCTGGTGGGCGTCTCGCTGTTCATGACCTTCCTGGTGATGGCTCCGACCTACGAGCGAATCCACGCCGAAGCCATCAAGCCCTGGCTGGACAACGCGCCCGGCATGACCCAGGCCGCCGCCCTGGATATCGCCACCGGCTACATGCGCGAGTTCATGTTCAACCAGATCGAACGCACCGGCAACGAAGAGGATATCTACCTCTTCCTGGAGTACTCCCGCAAGGCTCCCATCCCCATGGGCCAAAAGGTCCTTCGCAAGGAGGTGGGCACGGAGGTACTCATCCCCGCGTTCATCCTGAGCGAATTGAAGACATCGTTCGTGCTGGGCTTCCGCATCTACCTGCCCTTCCTGGTCATCGACATGGTCATTGCCACCATCCTGATCTCCATGGGCATGCTGATGCTGCCTCCGGTGATGATCTCCTTGCCGTTCAAGCTGTTGTTGTTCGTGCTGGCGGACGGCTGGCATTTAGTGGTCGGCTCGCTGCTGGCCGGCTTTGCATAGTGATAAGTCGAGTGTCGAGGCTTGACCTGGACCTTGTTCGTACTGTCTGGTCATTCGAGTCTCGTCATTCGCCATTGAACCCGAAGGGTGTGAATCGAAATGGGTCTTTCAGAAGGATTAGATCTGGCCAGAGAGGCGCTCTTGATGGCGCTCTTCGTGTCCGCGCCCGTAATGCTGATCGGCATGGCCGTCGGCTTGGTGATCTCGCTCCTCCAGTCCGTGACCCAGTTGCAGGAACAGACCCTCAGCTTCGTGCCCAAGATCGTGGCCATGATCGCCGTGGCCCTCGTGCTGTCGCCCTGGCTGGCCAACAAGTTGCTGGAGTACGCCGTCGCACTTTTTGCGGAGACGCCTTTTTAGGGAACATCTAATCTCCCGGTGCCTGATGTCAACCGAACCGGACATCCGTTGGACATTAGACATTAGGAATTAGGCAATTGGTCATTATCGCTTATGCCGCTTCCGCTATTCGCATGGTACCTGCAGCTGCCGGCCTTCCTGCTGGTCCTTTTCAGGATTGGCGGGCTCGTGCTGGCCACGCCCTTGTTCAGCGGGTCCATCATCCCCGTCCAACTGCGGGTCCTGCTCACATTGGCTATCTCCGCGGCAGTTTTTCCGCTCATATCGGTCAGTCTGGCCGGACCGGTCACCCTTGCGGCTGCACTCACCGGCTTGTTCGGCGAACTGGTCATCGGCTTGTTCATTGGCTTTTGCGTGTCGGTGATTTTCATGGCCATGCAGATCGCCGGCGAGTTCATCGCCCATCAGTCCGGGCTAAGCTTGGGCACAGTCTACAACCCCATGCTCGACGATTCTCAGTCAATCCTCTCGCAGGTTTACTACTTCGTGGCCATGATCGCCTTCCTTGCCGTCGGTGGACATCGAGCCCTGCTGCGGGCCCTGCTCGACAGCTTCGGCACCATTCCACCCATGAGCTTCAAGCTGACTCAGGGCATGACCAACCTGTTGCTGGATCTGCTCAGCGTGTCATTCGAGTTGGCCATCCGCATCGCCGGCCCGAGCGTGCTCGCGTTGATGGTCGCCCTGCTGGTGCTGGGTTTTCTCGGACGGACCATCCCGCAGCTTAACATCCTGAACGTAGGGTTTCCGATGAAGGCCGCTTTGGCCCTGTTGATGATCGCCCTGACCATGATGTCGATGGAGCCGCTGCTCCTGGATGCGTTCGATATGACCATCAAAGGTATTCGCGCAGGCCTGGGCCTGCCCGCAACATAAGGTACTGATTTTGAACGAGACTTGTCAGAGCCGGGTCCTGTTGAACCCGGTGTTCGAGGCCCAGACGAGTTCTGGCTCAAAGCTCACGGCTTATAGCTTATAGCTCAAAACTATGCCCGACTCCGCACAAGAGAAAACTGAAGCCCCAACCCCGCGTCGGCGCGAAGAGGCCCGCGAGAGCGGTCAGGTCGCGCGCAGCACGGACCTCAATGCAGCCATCATCCTGCTCGGGGGCTTGCTCTTCCTGCACTGGTGGGGTGCGGGCATGTTCGGCAAGATGCTCATTCTCATGCGGAACTACCTGGGCCCGGAGAATACCAGTGTCGACGCTCGGCACATGGGAGCCCTCGCCCGCAGCCTGCTGCTCGACTGCGGCCGCACCGTACTGCCGTTCCTCATCTGCGTCGTCGTCATCGCCTTGATCGTCGGTTTCGCCCAGGTTGGCTGGCTGCTGACCTTCAAGCCGCTCATGCCCTCGTTGGATCGACTCAATCCGATCAGCGGCATCACCCGCATGTTCAACGCCCGTGCTTTCGTGCATCTCGTCATGGGCGTGCTCAAAATGATCGTGCTCGCATGGACCGCCTGGTGGACACTGTCCAGCCGCATCAACATTCTCGCACACGCATCAGGCATGTCTCACCTGTCGATGATTGCCTTGTCTATTGACATGCTCTTCACGATGGCCCTGCGTCTGACCATCGTGCTGCTCATCCTGGCCATCCTCGACTACGTCTACCAACGCTATCGCACCGAAAAAGACCTCCGCATGACCAAGGAAGAGGTTAAGGAGGAGTTAAAACGCATGGAAGGCGACCCCAAGCTCAAGTCTCGCCGCCGCCAGGTCCAGCTCCAGACTGCCCTCCAGCGCATTCGCGCTGCCGTACCCAAGGCCGATGTCATCGTGACCAATCCCACAGAGTTTGCCGTCGCCTTGCAGTACGACAACGAAACCATGGCCGCCCCCAAGCTGGTAGCCAAGGGCACGGACTATCTGGCCATGAAAATCCGCGAGATCGCCATCGAGCACGGTGTGCCTATCGTCGAGCGGCCACCGCTGGCTCGTGCGTTGTATCGAAACGTCGAGATCGGTCAGGAAGTGCCCGCCGAATTCTACAAGGCAGTGGCCGAAGTCCTGGCCTACGTGTATGAACTCGCCGGCCGCGGTTATCGCCGCCCCGCCGGCACAGGTGTGAGTCTGAATTGAAACGACAAGAAGCTGTCACTATCAGCTCTCAGCTATCAGCCAGAAGGTTGCTCCCGACTGAGATGCTGGCTGAAAGCTGACAGCTGATAGCTCAGAGCTACTTTATGGCCAGTGCTGCCTTTCTCGAATCCCGACCTGTCCTGTTGGTGCAGAAGCACCGTGGGCTGCTCGTGCCCATTGGTGCCACCTTGCTTATATTCGTATTGCTCGTCCCGCTGCCCACGCAGATGATGGACATCCTGTTGGCCAGCAACATAACTCTCTCGGCCGTCGTTCTGCTGACGGTCATGTACGTCAGTCATCCGCTGGAACTGTCCGCGTTTCCGTCATTGCTGCTGGGCATGACCTTGTTAAGGTTGGTGCTCAACACCGCCACCACGCGTCTCATTCTGACCAACGCCCAGGACGGCACCGCCGCCGCCGGACACGTCGTCGAGGTGTTCGGCAACTTCGTCACCGGCAACTCGCTGGCCGTGGGCATTATTATCTTCCTCATTCTCACCGTGATTCAGTTCGTGGTGATTACCAAAGGTGCCACGCGTATCGCGGAAGTGGCCGCCCGCTTCACCTTGGACGGCATGCCGGGCAAGCAGATGGCCATCGACGCCGATCTCAATGCCGGCGTCATCGACGAATCCGAGGCTCGCCGCCGCCGCCAGGAGGTCACGGCCGAGGCCGACTTCTACGGAGCCATGGACGGTGCCTCCAAATTCGTCCGCGGTGACGCCGTGGCCGGCCTGATTATTACCTTCGTCAACGTCGTCGGCGGCATCTATGTCGGCATGGTCGAGCACAAGATGGAGCTGTTGCGCTCACTCGAAGTCTTCACCAAGCTGACCATCGGCGATGGTCTGGTCGCGGCCATCCCCTCCTTCATCATATCGATCGCCGCCGGCCTGCTGGTCACCCGCAGTAACACCAAGATGAACCTCGGCGAGGACCTGCTGGGCCAGTTGACTTCACGGCCCATCGCCTTGGCCTTGGCCTCGGTGTTCCTGACCCTGCTCTCGCTCACACCGCTGCCGAAGATCCCGCTGTTGGCCTTGGCGGCCAGTTGTGGCGGGATGGCTTATGTCATGCGGACCCAGAAAGCCGCCGCCGCCGTTGCCGCGGCCAGCCAGGCCAAGACCGAGGCCAAGAAGGTCGACCGTGTGGAGAACCTGCTCGCCGTCGACCCCATGGAACTCGAAGTCGGCTACGGCCTGATCCGCCTGGTGGACCGCAAGCAGGGCGGCGACCTGCTCGACCGCATCACCAATATCCGCAAGCAGATCGCCACCGACATGGGCATTATCGTGCCGCCCATTCGCGTGCGCGATCACCTCAAGCTGGAGCCCAACCGCTATACCGTCAAGCTCAGGGGAGTCGAGATCGCCCAGGGCGAGTGCATGCCCGGCTTCCTGCTGGCCATCGACAACGGCATGGTCAGCCAGCCCCTGCACGGCATAGAAACCGTCGAACCGGCCTTCCATCTGCCGGCCTTGTGGATCACCGAGGACCTCAAGTCCGACGCCGAACAGCGGGGCTACACGGTCGTGCCTTGCTCGAGTGTGCTGGCCACCCATCTGACCGAAATCATCAAGAAACACGCCGACGAACTACTCAGTCGCCAGGCCACTCATCGGCTGCTCGACACCCTCAAAGAGAAGTCGCCCAAGGCAGTTGAGGACGTGGTGCCCGAGATCATCAAACCGGGCGAACTCCAGCGGGTGCTGCAGGGGTTACTCCGCGAGCGCGTGCCCGTCCGCGACCTCGAAACCATCCTCGAGACGCTGGGCGATTGGGCTCCGCGCAGCCGCGACCCGGACATTCTCATAGAATATTGCCGCAACGCACTGGCAAGAACGATCTGTCAACTGTATAAGGACGACCACAACGTCATCCGAGTGGTCACGCTCGACCCCAAGGTTGAAGATCTGATCGGTGCTCATATCGAGCGGAGCGAACGAGGCGGCTATTTGTCGTTGCCGCCGGAGACTCAGAACCGGCTGGTAGCCGCCGTTCGCAGCCGCATGGAGCAGGCATCGACCCACTCGGGCGGGCACAGCGTGGCGATCCTGTGCTCACCGCAGGTGCGGATGTGGATGCGGCGGCTGATCGAGCATTCCATGTCGCACGTGCCGGTGTTGGCGTACAACGAGATTGTCCGTGGTATTGAAGTCCAATCCCTAGGACTGGTGGTACTGACAGATGGAACTGAAAACGTACCAGGGTAAATCGATGGCTGAAGCCCTCGAGAAGGTCAAAAAAGACCTGGGCCGAGGGGCAGTAATTCTTCACACGCGGACCATCCGCCGAGGCGGGGTCATGGGTGTGGGGGCCCGCTCGATAGTCGAGATCACTGCAAGTAGGGAGGCTGCCCTATTGCCCAGGGCCGATCGGCCCGCTATCATCAGCCGGCGTGAGGGGCAGAAAGGCGGCACCACGTCAGGCCGTGACATTGGAGGTCACGTCAGCCGTGCCGCTCAGACGGGGGCTTATCGCACGAGCTCCCAGGCGGAGGAAACCGCCGTGCAGGGATCGTCGGCCACAGCTTCCCCCAACTCGCCCACCGGACGGTCCGATCGCGGCCGCCGCGACACCGGTGGTCCCGATGTTTTGCAGCAGATCACCTCATCGACCGTCGCTCTACGTAATGAAATGGAAGAGCTGCGGGGCATGGTCCGGCAACTGATCGACCGCCAGCCTTCGGAGTTGCCCGCCGGCACGGTGACCAGTGCGGACAGCCGCGGGGTCAAGGCCGCAGCCATCCCTGAAGAGCTTCGCGACTACTATACGACGCTTATCCAGAACGCGGTGGCGGACGAGCTCGCTCGCGACGTGATTGTGCGAGCCAAGGAACGGCTCAACGAATGGCGCAGTCGGTTGCAGAAGGTGGGGCCCCTCAAGACCGAGCCGCTGGATATCGAGAAGCTGATCCCCAACGCGTTGATGGAAGTCATCGAGAAGATGCTGCCGCCGGCCGATCCGGTGCAGATCCTGCCGAACCGCGGCCCGAAGTTCGTGGCCCTGGTGGGGCCGACCGGCGTGGGCAAGACTACGACCATCGCCAAGTTGGCGGCCCAGTTCAAGCTCCGCGAACGCAAGCGTGTTGGGCTTATCACCACGGATACCTATCGCATCGCGGCCGTCGCCCAGTTGAAGGCCTACGCCGAGATTCTGAGCGTGCCGCTCGAAGTGGTCTACACGCCGGACGAACTGCAGGCCACCATGCAGAAGATGCAGGGCTTTGACATCGTGCTGATCGACACTTCCGGCCGCAGTCAGAATGACAGCGAGCATCTGGGCGAGTTGAAGGCGTTCCTGGCCAAGGCTCGTGATGCGGCGGCGGCGAGGGAGGCGGCCACTTCTCTCAAGTCTGAAACGGGAACAGAGGCTGCAACGCCCGAAGCGGCAACTGAGGAGGCGTCGGCGGCGGGCAATCCGCTCGAGACGCATCTGGTGATGTCGTGCACGGCGCATCCTTCGCAGTTGCAGCAGGTGATCGAAAAGTTCATGCCGCTGGGCGTCGATCGGGTGGTCTTCACCAAGCTGGATGAGGCCGTTGGCGTCGGGGTGATCCTCAACATCGCGCAGCGGCTGGACGTGCAACTCTCATATCTGACCACCGGCCAGGATGTGCCGGATGACATTGAGGTGAGCAGCCGCCGGCGTATCGCCGAGATGGTGCTTGCCCAAAGAAAGCCGGAAGCAGCGAAGGCGGCCGATGCCGCGGTCGGCGTGGATGCGATGGCGTAGAGGAGTGTGAAAGTGAGAAGGTTGGAAAGCGTGACGTAAACGGGTCACTCTCGCGCTTTAGCACTTTAGCACTTTCATACATTTGTGTATTTGTGCCATGCCTGATTTGAGTCCATTCTCGAAGTGCACGGACCAGGCCAGTCGGCTACGGCAGCTGATGGCGGGTGAGACGCCGTTCGAGGCGGACCGGCCCTCCTGCCACGTTATCACGGTGATCAGCGGCAAGGGTGGAGTGGGCAAGACGTTTATCGCCAGCAACCTGGCCATCGCCATGGCCGCCCGCGGTCAGCGGGTGGTGCTGTTTGACATGGACATGGGCCTTGCCAACGCAGATATCGTGCTGGGGGTGCAGGCAAGCGGCACGTGGTCGGATCTGCTGAACGGCCGACATGGCCTCGATGATGTCATTATTGAGGCACCCGGCGGCATTGCCTTCGTGCCGGGCTCATCGGGCATCGCCGAGTTGGCCGACCTTTCGGAGTTTGAACGGCACCAGTTGATGGCCGCCATGCGCGAAATCGAATCGCGCTACGACGTGGTCATTCTGGATTGCGGGGCGGGCATTTCTCGCAACGTGCTGAGCTTTGCCGCCGCCGCCGACACGGTGCTGGTGGTGACCACGCCGGAGCCCACTTCGCTGACCGATGCGTACGCGATGATCAAGGCGTTTCCGCAGATTTCACCGCGTCAGCCTACGCCGGCCGAAGAGCCGGGCGGTCTCGGCCTGATCGTCAATCATGCCGCCAGTCGCAAGGAAGGCCGCAAAGTCTACGAGCGCATATCGACAGTGGCCGCCCGCTTCCTGCAGTTGGCGGTGACCGATTACGGCTACATCCTCCGGGACGAGCACGTGCCCGCCGCGGTCCGCGAGCGGTATCCGCTGATGCTGCGATACCCCCGTTGTGCGGCAGCCAGCTGCGTCATGTCGCTGGCGACGAAGCTGGCGCGCGAGATCGGCCAACCCCAGGCCGAGCAGAGCCTGTTCGCGCGGGTGGTGAACATGTTTCTCTGAGGTCGCAGCGCACCGGGGTCACAGACCCCGGCTCTGAAAGAGACGCAACTCGGAAAGAGTCATAGACCCCGGCTCTGAGAAATCAGTCCTTAAAGATCAGTCTGCTGGGTGCTCGGCGGGCGTGGGGACGCCCTGCGGTCGCGGCACGGTCGTGGCTTCGCTCGAACTGAGCATGGGCTGTTGGCTGGGTTGCTCGACCGAGCGGTTGATGTCGTCTTCGATACCCTGGACACCCTTTTTGAACTCGACGAAGCTCTTGCCGAGCGAGCGGCCGACCTCGGGCAGTCTCTTGCCGAAAAGTAGCACGCCGAGAATGGCGATGACGAGCCATTCGCCGCCGCCGGGCATACCGATAGCCAGAATCGAATGCATTACTGAACTCCTACGGCGATCTGCCGTCTTTGTGCAGCGGTCGATCGGCTGCGTATTCAGGGGTGTGCAGCCAGCTCGTACGCCACGCAAAAACCTTGATTTTAGTTACTGGCCCTCAGCCAGCCATGGGCGTTCGCCAACTCTGGAAATGCGCCCAGTTATTTTCCGGTGCCCCTCGGAAGCTCGCGGCAGGGGTCGTTCAGGCCTTGTGCGGCGAGCGGACATCCGCAGCACGGATGTTGCTGCTATCTATACTGGCAGGTTGCCCAAAAGTTCGCAACTCCGGCAACACTAGTGGTCCTGCTGGAGACCGGCTCGTTGGGCCGCTGCGGAGGCCGGAAGGAGCGTCCGCGGTGGCTTTGGCGGGAAAGCCAAGAATTGGCGTATCTTCATAAGTGCTGTCCCGCCGAGAGGTTATCGCTGTTTGTGGCTTGAGCAGTTTGGCTTCGTCTTTGCAGAAACGTAAAGCTCCGGTTTGGTTTGAGCGTGTCGCAGGTAGGGGCGGTCCCCAGCCGTTTTGGGTGGAGAGCGGCGGGGGGCCTACGTGTTCAGATGGGAAAGAACGGGCTGCAAGGGTAGAACACGAGCGCGGCCCCGGTAGCGGCCCGTTTGCCTGCAGTACCAGTGCTGAGAAGGCCGATACAGAGTGATTGGGGCATGCAGGTGCCGGAAGGGATGCTGCGCGCCCGAGGTGATGAGTTTGCCCGATGGGTGCGTCTCAAGTTGAGTGGCATCGGGCGTCGGGTGGCACCGGGGTCGCAGACCCCGGCTCTGAAGAGGGCGGCGGTGCGACTTTTCCTTGCCGCACCCAGTGCAGCCGGA
>JBJKSL010000298.1:0-3968 GCA_046704145.1 Phycisphaerae bacterium | reverse complement strand
CCAGACAACGTGGATCGACGTGCCCTTCCTCGACGAGCACTCCTTCCTGTCCATGCAGCGGCGGGTCGTGCTGATCAACAGCGGCCTGATCGACCCCGGCAGCATCGACGAGTACATCGCCCGAGGTGGCTACTCGGCGTTATCCAAGGTTTTGAAATCGCAGATGCCCGGCCAGGTTTGCGACCAGGTCGAAGCCTCAGGCCTGCGGGGCCGTGGCGGCGGCGGCTTCCCCACCGGCAAGAAGTGGAAGTTCGCACACCAGGCGCCCGGCGATGACAAATATCTGATCAGCAACGCTGACGAGTGCGACCCCGGCGCATTCATGGACCGAGCCGTCGGCGAAAGCGACCCGCATCGCCTGCTTGAAGGCATGGCCATCGCCGCCTACGCGATTGGCGCATCGCATGCGTACATCTACATCCGGGCTGAGTATCCGCTGGCCATCAAGCGGCTCAAGCAAGCCATCGCTCAGGCCCAGAGCTATGGCCTTCTGGGCAAGAGTATTCTTGGCACCGACTTTTCGCTGGATATCCGCATCAAGATGGGTGCCGGCGCGTTCGTGTGCGGCGAAGAAACCGCGTTGATCCACAGCATCGAAGGGAGACGCGGCATGCCTCGTCCGCGACCGCCCTTCCCCGCAGTCTCGGGCTTGTTCGGCAAGCCGACGGTCATCAACAACGTCGAAACGCTGGCCAACCTGCCGCTGTTTCTGAATCACGGCGCTGAGTGGTACGCTGCCTTGGGAACCGACGGTAGCAAGGGTACCAAGGTGTTCGCCCTGTCCGGTATGGTGCGACGCACCGGCCTTGTCGAGATTCCCATGGGCACCACGCTACGGCAAGTGGTGTTCGACATCGGCGGCGGCATCCCCGGCGGCCGAAAGTGCAAAGCCGTGCAGATCGGCGGACCTTCGGGCGGCTGCGTCCCGGAAGCACACCTCGACATAGCCACCGACTACGAGGCCCTCAAGAGCTTCGGCACCATCATGGGCTCGGGCGGCCTGGTCGTAGTGGACGAAACCACCTGCATGGTCGACTTCGCCAAGTTCTTCATGGAGTTCATCCAGAGCGAATCGTGCGGAAAGTGGATCCCCTGCCGTCAAGGCACCCGGCGTATGCTGGTGATCCTGCAGGCCATCACGCGGCCGCGTCGCAAAGAGACGGACACAGACTCTCTGCTGCGGTTCCAGGGCATCATGTACCTCAAGGAACTGGGCGAAATGATCAAGTCCACGAGTCTGTGCGGACTTGGCCAGACGGCTCCTAACCCGGTGCTGAGCACCCTCAAGTGGTTCCGCGACGAATATGAGGCACACATTTACAATCGCAGCTGTCCGGCCGGCGCCTGCAAGGAACTGGTCGGCGCCCCCTGCCAGAATACCTGCCCAGCCGGCACAGAGGTCTGGCGTTATGTGGCCCACGTCGCACACGGCGAATACAAAGAGGCATACAAGGTCATCCGCGACGCCCTGCCCTTCCCGTCGGTATGTGCCCGCGTGTGCCACCATCCCTGCGAGTCCATGTGCCGTGCGGGCGTGACCGGCGGCGAGCCCATCGCAGTACGCACGCTCAAACGCTTCGTGGTCGATCGCGTGCCCGCCAACACCTACGCCCCCGAGGTCAAGCCGGCAGCACCCGATGCTCCGCGAGTGGCCGTCATCGGTGCCGGGCCTTCGGGCCTCACCGCGGCTTACTACCTCGGCGCGATGGGCTACCCGGTGACCGTGTTCGAACGCGAGGATCAGGCCGGCGGCATGTTGGCCGGTGCGATTCCAGAGTACCGCCTGTCGCGCGGCCAACTCCGGCACGAGATCGACCGCATGCTGATCTCTAACGTCGAGATACGCTACAACCAGGTGCTCGGCCGCGACTTCACCATCGACGAACTGCTCGGCTCGCAAGGTTTCAAAGCTGTCTACGTGGCCACCGGTGCACACAGCAGCAGAAAGATGGGAGTACCCGGCGAAGACGGTACCGAAGGCGTATTCACGGGCATCGAGTTCCTGAAAGCGTACAACCTGCACGGCAGAGAAATCGCCAAGGGACGCGTCGGCGTGGTCGGCGGTGGAAACTCGGCCATCGACGCCGCCAGAGTGGCTTTGCGACAGAAACGCGTCGACTCCGTCACCGTGTTCTATCGCCGCACGCAGGCTGAGATGCCCGCCTACAAGGAAGAGATCGACGCTGCCTGGGAAGAGAAGATCGAGCTGCGCACGTTGGAAGCTCCGGTCGAGGTGGTAACCAAGGACGGCAAGCTCACCGGCATCAAGATCGTGGACTGCAAGCTAGGTGATCCTGACGCCTCCGGCCGACGGCAGCCAGTCCCCGTGCAGGGCTCGGAGCACGTGTTCGAGTTGGACACGTTGATCGTCGGCATCAGCGAGCAACCTGAAACCGAAGGTCTCGCCGGCCTTGAGCTCAGCAAGAAAGGCACACTACGGATCAATCCGGAATCGATGGCCACCAGCCGGCCGGGTGTCTTCGCTGGCGGCGACGTAGTGACCGGCCCGAACAGCGTGGTGCACGCAATAGCCGCGGGCAAGAAGGCCGCCAAGATGATCGGCAACTACCTCAGTGGCAAGCTGCTACGGACGCTACCGAAGGTCAAGCTCCCTGCAACTTACATTGAGCCGATCGAGGTTGACGACGAGGAAGGCGAAACCGCCAACCGAGTAGACCCCCCGCTGCTCACTGCAGCCAAACGTCGCAAGAACTTCGCCGAGGTCGAGCT
Organism: Phycisphaerae bacterium; assembly: GCA_046704145.1. Taxonomy (GTDB): domain Bacteria; phylum Planctomycetota; class Phycisphaerae; order UBA1845; family PWPN01; genus JACQVT01. The sequence continues at coordinate 1,238 of JBJKSL010000298.1, read as the reverse complement.
CTGCATCAGCGAAGAGCAGGCCAGATGCGAGGCCAAGCGATGCCTGCGGTGCGACCTGGACTTCACTCGGCCGGCGTAAGGAACAGAGAGAAAAGAATTCTGCCCAAAGATATGAGGCTTGCGAACATGATAAACGTTGAAGTTGACGGCCGAACCGTCGAGGCCCATCCGGGCGAGACCATTTTGACCACGCTGGAGCGTAACGGCGTCCACGTGCCGACTTTGTGCCACTTGAAGGGCCTGGCCCCCACCGGTGCTTGCCGCATGTGCGTCGTCGAGGTCGAAGGCGCCCCCACCCTGGTGCCGTCATGCTCGTACCCCGTCGGTGCAGGCATGAACATCAAGACGCACACGCCCAAAGTACTCAACGCCCGGCGCATGATCGTCGAGCTGTTGTTGAGCAACCACCCCGAGGACTGCCTCTACTGCGGCCGCAGCGGCAAGTGCAACCTTCAGGGCTTGGCTCAGGACTTGGGCGTGCGTCAGCGGCGTTTCCGCGGTGCCAAGAGCGAACGCGAGATGGACGTCTCCAGCCCATCCATCACCCGCGACCCTGAAAAGTGCGTCCTCTGCGGCAAGTGCGTACGCGTCTGCGAAGAGGTCCAGGGCGTGGCGGCCATCGATTTCGTCGGCCGCGGCTCCAAGACCTTCATCGGCTGCGCGTTCGACAAGGGGCTGAACGTGTCCAGCTGCGTGAACTGCGGACAGTGCATCCTCGTCTGCCCGACCGGCGCGCTGACCGAGCGTTCATACATTAACGAGGTCGTCACCGCCCTGTCTGATCCGGCTAAGACGGTTGTCGTACAACACGCACCCGCGGTGTCGGTCACACTCGCTGAGGAGTTCGGCCTCGCAGCCGGCCAGGACGTCGACGGCAAGATGGTCGCGGCCTTGCGGCGAGTCGGCTTCGATCGCGTTTTCGACACCTCGTTCACCGCCGACCTGACCATCATGGAGGAAGGCTCCGAACTGGCCCACCGCATCCAGACCGGCGGCGTGCTGCCCATGCTGACCAGTTGCTCGCCTGGCTGGATCAAGTTCGTCGAGCAGTTCTACCCGGATTTCATCCCTAACGTCTCCACCTGCAAGAGCCCGCAGCAAATGATGGGCGCGATCATCAAGAACTTCTGGGCCGAGCGCGACAACATCAACCCGGCCGACGTGGTTAGCGTGTCGATCATGCCCTGCACGGCCAAGAAGTTCGAGTGCAGCCGCGAGGAAATGGGCCACGATTACCG
>JBJKSL010000297.1:0-3513 GCA_046704145.1 Phycisphaerae bacterium | reverse complement strand
CAAAGTGCTCACGCAATGGCCGCTGGATACGCTCAGTTACTGCACCGAGGGCTTCATCGCTGCGGATACTTCACTGAAGGACGCCGGCCTCAGTAGTGCACTGGCCAAACAATTACGTCCCACCGTGCAATGGCTGCTCGAACGCCAAAACGCCGACGGCTCATGGGGCACACTGCGATCCGCCGATCAGCAGCGCAGCCCCCGCGTGGTCTCCCTGCTGAGCTGGTATTACAACAACGTCCAGCCAGATCCCAAGATCGCCGAAGCCGTCCGCAAGTACTGCCGTTTTCTGCTGAACCCGGAAAACAGCAAAGCCTATGGCGTGAAAGAACTCGTCCGCACGACCGGCTTCGTCGGCCTGGCCGTGGCCGAGATCATCAAACCGGGCTCCACGTTCTGAGCCGGAGCGAACGACGCCTCTTGTGAACAACATAGAGGCAACCGCTTGCAGCCTCTTCTCGCCGCGTCAACGGGTCTCCGCGTCATCTGCGCGGCCAGAGCCCGCGCCGCGTGATCCGCGGGCAGACTCGGGGTTTCTACCAGATTCGCGGGTACCGCCTGTCCGCCGCTTGGGGCGAGTGGTCCGCAAGCTGTTGTGAAGCTAATAATCAAATGGAGCCAACGGAAGGCTGACAGCCCCGAAGGCAACCCGCCCCAACGGGGGCGGCTCATATATTTCGTTAAGGTGTCGTCCGCGGCATCTGGCCTTGACGGGCCTAGTTTGTGGTGTCGCGGGCGACGCCTTTCTCTACATTTCTCTCCATGGCGGAGACGAGCTTCACACCTCCAGAGGCTCCAACTCGTCGAACCAGCACGCCTCATCGTCGCGCTTGCAGCGAATCACTCGGCCCTGCTCACCCGGATCCTTTGCGCACTGGAACCGCAAGTAGATGTGCTGCTCGTCGACGCCCATGATCTCGACCTTCCCGGTCTCGTGCGACATCACGAACCGCGGCCGCCGTGCCAACCCCGACCCACGCAGTAACGCCTCTCGGAAAATGTTCCAGCCCCTCACCAGCGGCACTGAAAACGGCCTGTTACCCACCGCCGGCCGACACTGAAACAGGTAGTAAGGCGGACAGCCAATGAACGACAACTGGCGATACATGTCCGACAGTACCTCCGGATCGTCGTTGATCCCGTGAAGCAGCGGACACTGATTGACGCAAATCACCCCCGAGCGGATCATCAGGTCTATCGCCTCAACGGCGGTGTCGGTCAGCTCGCGCGGATGATCGAAGTGTGCCATCAAGTACAACCGCCGGCGAGGTTCGCTGTTCCGTCGCAACACTTTGTGCAGCTCTGAATCCCCCAGTATTCGCTGCGGATTGAACGCCGGCATCTTCGACCCGATGCGGATGATCCTCACATGGGGGATGGCTCGCAACGCGCCCAGAATCTCGGCCAGCCGGGCAGTACTCAGCAACAGCGGATCTCCACCCGTGAGCAGAACATTCGTCACTTCCGGATGCTCTGCAATGTAGCGAATACCTCCGGATACGTCCGTGCTCGTCTCTCCGCTGGGCTGCATGAACAACCGCTTGCGGAAACAGTATCGACATAGCCCGCCGCACACCTCACTGCACAACAACAGTACCGTGTTCCTGTACTTGTGCTGCACGCCACGCGCCACATATACGGCAGCCTCGTTGGATGCATCCAGCTTGCCAAACCCTTCCAGCTCCTCAGGGTGCGGCACAATCAGTCGCCGAATGGGGTCATTCGGATCACTCCAGTCTACGAGTGACAGATAATATTCATTGGCCCTGAATGGAAAGCTCTCGGCCGTCTGACGCAGTGCTTCGCGTTCTGCATGAGGTAACTTGGCGAGCTTCTGCACATCAGTAACGTAACGAATCACACGGTTTGAGGGTGCTTGGCAAGTGAGCATGGCTTAATCTCCTGGGCTTTCCACTGTGTCCGCGTGGTTCGCGAGCACCATCACCAAACGCTCGCGACGGACTTACCCGGGTGGCGGCCCGACCACCCTGATCCTGCAGACGCTCCAAGCTGTCCGCACCCTTTGAGTTCAACAGGATTGCGGCAGGCTGACTGCCGCGCACTGGCGCACTGGCCACCACCACACCGTGGCAATAGCCCCGGCGTGATCCCCCTTGGCCCTAGCGCATCGACCTCCTGGAGGAGATCGCACATGCAAATAGCAAAGGTTCGGTCGGGTTACAGTCGATCCGCACCGCTGATCAGGTGCGGAGCAGCATCCAACTCTTCCGCATTCATCATGGCTGCAACACGTTGAAGGTTGGCCAGCAGCATGTTCTGTTCCCAATCCTGCAGCTTCGCCAGTTCCTGGCAGAAGCGATCCTGCAGCAGCGGCGGCGCCTTGGCCACCATCTGCCGGCCATCCTCGGTGATGGCAACTTCGATCCCGCGACGGTCGCCGCCGTTGCGGGAGCGGCTGATAAATCCCTGTTTCTCCAGCCGATCGAGAATCCCGGTCACCGTGGCCTGACTGACCTGCAGTTCACGAGCTAACTCGGTCGGGGAGGCGGTCGCAGAGCTGGCAATCCGCTTGAGAGCAGCCAACTGGGGCCCGGTAATACCGTGCTGATCCATCAACTGCCGCGAATAAAGCTCGATCGCCCTGACTATCCGACGGAGTGCTACGATAACACCCTTGTGCAGCGATGATTCGTCGTAGTTCTCGCAGAGCACGGCGGCCCTCCCGACATTGTCTTTCTATTATTTCATACACAAAGTACCTTTGTCAAGTTGCAGCGGCCCCCAGGAATAAGCGCCCAGCCGTTCGCTACTGCAATATAAGCTGCACTCTGACATGATCTTAACCCACTCATTTCGCAAACCTACAGCCTTTTCCACTCCCCAGCATTGCCTCCCGCCATCCCCCTGCAGATAATAAGTATACAAAGTGTCGTTCCGCCCAGGTGGCTTGTGCGCCCAGTTCAGGGACGCCGGCACCGTCTTTATGGTCAGGACTAGACAAGCGGACGTAAGAAAGGTAGATGCATGCCAGGACCCGTGCAGATGTCCGGTGAAGCTCAAGACCGCGAGCCGTCGGCCAATCACCCCGTCGGGGCGATTCGCTCTGCATTGGAGGCCGGCCACGGCCATGACGCGGTCAACGCATTCAACAAGGCTTTCGAGGCCGGCATCGTACCCCGCAATGGCAGAATCGCAGACTGGCTGGCTGCAAACCTGGGCAAGTCCCTGGCCTCGAGACTTATTGAAACATATGTGCACTTCCCGTGTTTCTATTGCACCAAAGGGAGGCTAAACTGCGAACCCTGCGAGGGCCGAGGCTGGACAGACACCGGAAACCCCTGCGAACGCTGCCTGGCCATGCGTCTGGAACGGTGCGACTTCTGCGACGGCTCGGGTTGGGTTACTATCAATTATGTGCCCGAGGTGATACAACCCCTGGTGATCCGGAATCGGATCGCTCTGGCCATGCAACGGGCGGCCTCGCACATGAAGGAGCCCCTGCCCAGCTTGGCTTCAGGCGGCCCGGCAGCAGCCATAAAGGCCTGTCACCGG
>JBJKSL010000296.1:0-3305 GCA_046704145.1 Phycisphaerae bacterium | reverse complement strand
TGCTTGGGATATCCCACGGATTGGAATCCTTGGGCTTTGGTTCTGGGCAGGTCGGCGAATTTCGAGAATTCTTACTCTGTTATCCGAGTGCTTGTTCAGGGACGTGAGAGGCCGGGGGATGGTCTGCGGGCCATGTTTGCAAGCTGTCTATACGGGGCGAAGTCCATTCGCAGGTAGGATTCCGGCAGGTAGTAGGAGAAGCCGACCGTGGGTCGAGCCATGAGGTCCTGGGCGTAGTCCTGCAGTGAGACCGTTCGGTTCTCTCCTTCGCCCGTGTAAGTGGCGATGGTGGGATGAATGCGGCCGATCGGCCAGCCCGTCTCGAGGTAGAAATCAATACAGCGGCTCGGCTGATAGACCGCGTAGGAGTTCCAGTAGGCTTGGGGCATTGCGTCCCATCCCTCGCGGATCCAGGGCTCCATGTCCAGCGCCACCCGGCCCATGCTCGAGAGGGCTCGGGGGATAGCCGCGATGCCCGCTTTTGCCGCGGCGGCCTTGAAGGCTTCGACATAGACTCGATTCAGCATCGGGGTGGGGTCGCTTGGCCGGTAGCCCTGGTAATGATCTTCGCAGTCAGCCAGATACAGATCGGCGTGAAATCTGGCGGCCAGCGAGACGGCCAAAGCGGCGTCGGCCTTGACGACGGGTGTGGCCTCATCCACCGCCGACTTCTTGTCATGCTCTTTCACGCCTCGCGGGCAGCCCCAGAAGCCCACTTTGAAACCCGCCGAGCGCCAGCGGTTGGCCCATCCGCTCTCGATTGCCGCGACGTTGTCGCTGCGTTGCTTGCCTCCGTTGTCGATCTGCAGAGCGATCCAGGCCACCTTGCCCAGTTTGAGCCTGGGCGCATATCGGTCCGCCGGAAAGGCCGTCGCGTCGTTGACGAACACTCCCGTTCGCTCAAAGATCGCGTTGCCGGGGTTGCGTGTGAGATCTTTGCCGTCCAGGGCCGCGGGTGCGGAGGCAGAATGCGTCTTGGGAGACGCGGCCTCAAGCGGTGCGGCTGCCCCCGAGACTCCAAGCAACACCGTCATGACTGTTATGCCACGGGAATCGATGGTCCTCATGCGGAACATGGTATTCCTCGTGCAACCTTGGTCAAATCGTTGGAGTGGGAAAGGGGGTGGCACGCTCGGGAAGTGGAAGTGCCCGAGTCTTCTATTCCGCAGGCTGTGACGATGCCGGTTTGAGAAGCGGGATGCGGCCGGCAGCGGCATCGGGCGTCTGTTCCAGGTAACGGCGATACAGTTCGAAGAAGGTGGGTGCGTCAAGCAGTTCGAGTTGTGGGTGCAAGGTTCGCGCCTGCTCATACACCTTGGCGTACCAGTCGGGCGTCTTAATCACCGCTCGGAACCAGTGGAAGGGCAGTGCACGCACCTTCACTCGCTCCGCAATTATCGCACCGGCTTTGACGGGGTCATCGGGCAGATCGAAATCGGCCTTCATCACCGGCATGCGACCGTGCAGCAGCGACGGAGGCACCCACTGGGCGACGAGGCCGTTGGGGCTGAAGCTGGCGTACGCGTCGAGTATCTGCGTGTCGGGACCGGGAGAGAGGCCGTCGATCAGGAAGCCGGAGATGCTCAGGCCCCACTTGTGATAGTAATACTGGCATTGTTTCCGCCAGGCTTCGACGCCTGAAGGCAGTCCCGAGATGGCTCGCGGCTCAGAGAGCATGCCGACGTTCACGTAACCGGCTCCGCTGTCAGCGGCCACGAAGTAGTCGTTGGGCGAAGCGGTTTGCCGCAGGTAGTGCAGGATGTGCGGCACGCGCCGGTCCAGTTCGGGGTCAATGGCCCACATGAGCGGCAGCTTGCCTCGTGCGGGATGATCCCACAACGATGGCATCAACTGGTAGAGCCAGGCGGCAGAGTCGAAGTCGCCGACGTAGAAGATGAAGAAGTCGCGTCCCGCGAAGTTCACGCGACCTTCGGCGGTGAGGTAGCCTCGCTTCTGCAGTTGCTCGGTGTCGATCCACTTCTGCTTGTATTGATCTGCCGTCGGGAAGTGCTGCCAGAAGGAAGCGTTGGCCATAACCCCGAGGTGCCCGGCGTCGGCATCGCAGAAGGCGTTGTAGGCACTGAGCAGTTTAACGTAACGCCATTCCGTGAGGACCGGGTCGTGCTTGCCGCCCGATTTGTCGTAGTTGGTGTACTTCAACTCCCAAGCCGGAAAGCCGCCCACGTGAATCATGGTCTGCGGTCCAGCTTGGTCGTAGGACGCCCGCAGGAGCGTCCGAAGTGTCTTGTAGTCGGTACCCAGTCTCTGGCTGGGGTCGTCAACGGGTGCTTCGTCGTCCCAGACATCCAAATCCATGAACCAAGCCCGCTTGGACACGAACCAGTCGTGGTTGGGGAGCATGTGCCCGTAAGCCATGCGGGCGGTGGGGTTGGTCAGCCAGAAGGCATCGATGTAGTAGCCGGCGAAAGCGGCCGAGGCCTTGCCCGTGTCGATGTAATGATGCTTGAGCCAGAGATAAGCGTCGCATTTCGCGCTGCCGGTTGAGGGTTGGTTCGTGCCCGGGATCAGGCCGGTGCCCGTGAACAGCGACGCCCCGTTGCGGTCCAGGTCCACCAGCGAGCGCACTACCGGCAGACGGGGACCGCCTTTTACGAGGCGAGAGTAGACGCTGCCCGGCCGCGGGTTAAAACGGACGGCGATGAGATTCTCGGCACCTGCCAGGGTGGATGCGAGATTGCTGGTGGCCGGCACGCGGGGGTCGTAGACCACCACGCCCGAGATGTAGCTGCGGTAGCGATCGATCAGTGCTTCAAGAGACTTGACCGCTTCGACCTTGCGGTCGGCCAGCCATGCTCCGGGCTTGGAATATAGCTTTAGCCAATGATCGTCCAGGTTCCTGCCGTGGGCCTCCACGAAGCGGACATACAGCCGCGGCTGGTCGCGGTTGACAATGCCCTGCAAGGTCGTGACCGCGTGGATGTGCTCCCATGCCGCCGCCACTGCCTGCGGGTCGGCAGGGTCGTATTTCAACTGCGGTGTCAGGTCGTACAGGCCGATGGGCTCGGTCGGTGCGCCCAGGGCGGTAAGCGTAAGTGAGAGGACCACGGCGGCGGTCGTTTGAAGCATGGTCGGATTGTACAGGCAGTTCGCTTGAGGCACACAATTGCCTTTTGGTGCCCCGGTGAGCGTTGCGCTCGCAGCATTGCGAGGAAGCGCATCCCTTCAGGCTGGCGGCTAAACGGGAAGGCGTTGTGACTGAAAGGGGGAGGTGTGAAAGAGGGGGTGTGGGGGCTTGCGGAGGACCCCACGGCAGGCCTGCCGTGGGCTTTTGGGGGGCGTCTGCG
>JBJKSL010000295.1:0-9356 GCA_046704145.1 Phycisphaerae bacterium | reverse complement strand
GAGCCAGTCGAACAAGGGCATGCCGTCGATGCCGCGCCGGTCCCATTGCGGCAGGTGAAGGTGGGCGTCGATGAAGCCGGGCAGAATCCAGCAATCGGCACCGCCGAGGGCGTCTTGGGGATTGGTGGTGGTCTGACGGACTTCGGCGATGCGGCCATCGTCACCGATGGTGACTCTGGCGTCGGGCGTGACGCTGCACTGGGTGGGTGATGTGGGCTGTAATAATGTGCCGTACAGGGCGGTCATCGGTCGGGCTCCTGCATCGCGCGGAAGAAGCGCATCCCTTCGGGATTGCGGCTAAACGTGCCTGGGCATGTATTGAAAGTGCGCACGTCTGCCGCCGGACGCGTTAGGGCGACTACCACTAACTTGTGCGTCGCGGCGACTTTATACGGTACGAGGGCAAGGTTCAAGCATCGTTGAAGTCGTTGATGGGGCGTCCGGACTCGCGTGCGGGGCGGGGTCGTGCTTGACGCGGCGCGATGCGGCCGGTACCGTGTTCGACCGTCACTATGCCGGGCTGGCGGCCGGCATCAACAAGCGCCAAGACGGATTCTAACCGGCGTTGAGCCGGTCCCAAACACACTACTCGGCCATTGGAGATGAGCCTTGGGGTACAACTGCGTCGTTTGCGTCAAGCAGGTTCCGGACACGAGCAACATCACCGGTGAGGCGATGAAGGCTGACGGCACGGTCAACCGGGCCGCGTTGCCGACCATCTTCAACCCGGAGGATCTGAACGCGCTGGAGGCGGCTCTGGCAGTGCGCGATCAGTTCGGCGGCACGGTGACGGTGATCACCATGGGCCCGCCGGCGGCGTGCGAGGTGCTGCGGGAATGCCTGTTCCGTGGTGCGGATCGGGGAATTCTCATCACCGACCGGCGGGCGGCGGCCAGCGACACGTTGGCTACCAGCTATATCCTCAGCCGGGCAGTCCGCACGATCGGCAAGTACGACCTGGTGTTCTGCGGTCGGCAGGCTATTGACGGCGACACCGCCCAAGTGGGGCCGCAGTTGGCCGAGAAGCTGGGCATTCAGCAGATCACCTATTACGAGAAGCTGATCGACCTGAGCGGCAAGACCGTTCGTATCCGGCGGAACGTGGGTAACGGCTGGGAGATTCTGGAGTCGCATCTGCCCGTGCTGGTCACAGTCATCGATCTGGCCAACACGCCGCGACCGTCGGCGGCTCGGCGCGTGATGCGCTACAAGCGGGCCAAGTCGCCGCTGGAGATCGGCGCGGAAGTGAAGAGTGCGAAGCCGCAAGCGGCGGAAGCAGAGTTGGCCAAGGAGACCGAGAAGCGCGTCGAGGAATTGAAGACGCAGGGCCTGGCGCTGGAGCAGTGGAATCTGGACGACATTCAGGCGGACCTGAACTGGTGTGGTCTGGCCGGCTCGCCGACGAAGGTGCATCGCGTGCAGTCCATCGTGCTGACCAAGGAAGGTCACACGGAAGTGCCGGCGACGCAGGAAGGGGTGTCCAAGATGATTCACGAGTTGGTAGTGGATCGAACGCTTGGATAGCTATTAGCTGTTAGCTTTTAGCTATGAGCCAGACAGGAGAGAAGATGCAGGATTTCAGGAATCTCAAGGTCTGGCAAAAAGCACATGAGTTAACGCTGGCTGTCTACACAAGCGACACGATGCTTTCCAAAAGAGGAACTGTATGGCCTCACGAGCCAAATGCGACGAGCGGCCAGTTCAGTCCCAGCCAATCCGGCGGAAGGCTGTTGTCGGCAGGGTGATGTGGAATTTGGGCGCTTTGCCCAGATTGCCTTGGCGTCGCTGAGCGAACTTGAGTATCACCTGTTGCTCTCACGAGACTTGGAGCTGTTAAGAAGTACGGAATACGAACGCTTTGCTGGAATGGTGGAAGAGGTTAAACGCATGATGATATCTCTGATCCAGACCTTGCGAAGTGATAGATTGCAGTGATTCTTTCTGGCTAACAGCTAATAGCTAATAGCTAACAGCTGGATTCGGAACTCTTTCATGATCGACGTTAATCCTAAAGGTGAGGTTTGGGTATTCGCCGAGCAAGAGGACGAGAGCCTCAATGAGGTTTCGCTCGAGCTTTGCGGGCGGGCCCGGGAGTTGGCGGACACGCTGGGCGTGAAGATGGGTGCGGTGCTGGCGGGCTGGAACGTCCGCGAGCTTAGCTACCGGCTGATCGCGCACGGAGCGGACAAGGTCTACTACGTGCACGACACGCAGTTGGAGAACTACCGCAATGCCCCGTACGCCCGGGTCATGTGCGAGTTGATCGCCAGGCACAAGCCGCAGATCGTCATCTACGGGGCTACCGCGATGGGTCGCGATCTCGCGCCGCGCGTGGCTTCGGAGATGAAGGCCGGTCTGACCGCTGACTGCACGGACCTGCAGATTGGTGCGTATACCGATCCCAAGAGCAAGACGGTCTACGACAACCTGCTGATGCAGATTCGCCCGGCGTTCGGCGGCAACATCATCGCCACGATCATCAATTACGATCGCTGGCCGCAGATGGCCACCGTGCGCGAGGGCGTGATGGCGCTCAAGCCGGGCGACCCCAAGCGCAGCGGCGAGATCATCGAAGAGAAGGTTGCGTTCAGCGATTTCGATCTGGCCGTCAAGCTGATCGAGAAGCATCGCGAGCCGCGCAAGGTGAATCTCAAGGGCGCGCGTGTGATCGTGGCCGGCGGGGCGGGCCTGGGCAGCAAGGACAACTTCAAGCTCGTGCACGATCTGGCCGGCGCCATCGGCGGCGTGGTCGGTGCCTCGCGTGCAGCGGTGGACAGCGGCTTCATCGGCAAAGAGCACCAGGTGGGCCAGACGGGCACCACCGTGCGGCCGGCGCTGTATATCGCCTGCGGCATCAGCGGGGCGGTGCAGCACCGCGCAGGAATGGAAGAATCCGCGAAGATCATCGCGATCAACTGGGATAAAGAGGCGCCGATCTTTGGCGTGGCGCACTATGGGATCGTGGGTGACGTGAATAAGACGATTCCAATGATGATTAAGGCGATCAAAGAACGCGGCTGATCGAGAGCGCCCCCTTCGGCAAAAGAGCAGAAGAACTGCCCACAGATCACACAGATGGACACAGATAGAGGGAAAACAAGAGAGTAATTGGCCGCAAAAAGGCGTAAGAGACACAAAAGAAGAGTCTCGAGTTTCATCTGTGTCAATCTGTGTGATCTGTGGGCAAAAAATGAATTAACGGACAACGGACAAATGCCAAATTTCTTCGACGATAACGACGACATTAAATTCCTGTTCGAGCACATGCCGCTGGCGGACATTGCCTCGGTGCAGGAGGACGGGTTCACGCGGAACACCGGCAAGGGCAAGGAGTATGCCCCGGTCGATGCTGCCGATGCGATCGACAATTACCGGCGCATCCTGGAGATCGTCGGCGACGTGGCGGCCAACTATGTGGCTCCGCGGGCTGAGCAGGTCGATCAGGACGGCAACGTGCTCAACGAGGACGGCACGGTTACGTTGGGTGCGGGCGTGGCGGCCAACATTGAAGACCTGGCCAAGGCCGACCTGTTGGGCTTTACTCTGCCGCGCGAGTACGGCGGGTTGAACTGCCCGAACCTGGTCTACACGATGGCCATCGAGATGATCAGTCGGGCGGATGCCTCGCTGATGAATATCTTCGGTCTGCAGGGTATCGCCGAGACCATTTACGCGTTCGCCAACGATGAGATCCGGGCTGAGTACCTGCCGCAATTCTCCGAGGGCAAGGTCACCGGCGCCATGGTTTTGACCGAACCGGACGCGGGCAGCGATCTGCAGGCGGTCAGTCTGCGAGCCTGGCAGGACGAGGACGGCCAGTGGCGGCTGACCGGTGTGAAGCGATTCATCACCAATGGTTGCGGCAACATTCTGCTGACGCTGGCCCGCAGCGAGCCGGACGTGAAGGACGGTCGCGGGCTGAGCCTGTTCCTGTCCGAGCGCGGGCCGCGCATTCGCGTGCGTCACCTGGAAGAGAAACTCGGTATCCACGGTTCGCCCACGTGCGAACTGGTGTACGACGACGCGCCGGCAAAGTTGATCGGCGAGCGGCAGCGCGGCCTGATCACCTACGTCATGGCCCTGATGAACGGGGCGCGCGTGGGCATTGCGGCCCAGTCGCTGGGCATCGGCGAGGCAGCGTATCGGTTGGCCCGCACGTACGCTCACACCCGCAAGCAGTTTGGCGTTTCCATCGAGCGGCTGCCCGCAGTGGCGGAGCTGGTTACGGACATGAAGATTGCGGTCGAGGCGGCTCGGGCGCTGGCCTACGATACCAGCCGCGTGTGCGACCTCGAAAACAACAACGCCCGCGTGCTGGAGTTCAACAAGGACAGCATCAGCCCCGATGAGGCCAAGAAGCGCAAGAACGATGCCCGCACGTACAAGCGGCTGAACGGTATGCTCACGCCGATGAGCAAGTACTACTGCAGCGAGATGTCCATGCGGGTGTCCAGTGACGCCATCCAGGTGCTGGGCGGCTCGGGTTACATGAAGGATTACCCGGCAGAGCGCTACTATCGCGACGCCCGCATCACCACCATCTACGAGGGTACCAGCCAGTTGCAGATTGTGGCGGCGGTCCGCGGCGTTTGCGGCGGCGGTTTCGAGAAGCGTCTCGAAGAGCTCGAGCAGGCCACCTACAGCGACGCGGCGCTGGCGGAACTGCGTGCCAAGCTGGACGAAGGCAAGGCCCTGGTGATGAAGGGCATCGCTCACGTCAAAGCCAAGGGTGTCGAGTATATGGACCTGTGGGGCCGCAAGCTGGTGGACGCGGCGGCGGTGGTGCTGATCGGGCACTACTTCCTGCAGCAGGCCAGCGTTAACGAGCGTAAGAAGGTGGTGGCCAAGCGCTTCATCAATCTGGGTATGCCCACGCTCAGGCGCGATATCGAGCTGGTCTGCAGCGATGACCGCTCGGCTCTGGATGAGTACGCCACCATCGCCGGTCCGGTCCCTGCTGCGTAAGAAGCTTGGAACCGCGGATGAACACGGATAGACGCATTCGCGTCCATTTGTGCGCGGCGGCGTAGTGTGGATTTCCTCCGGATAGTGCTTGGGACGCCGCGGCGAGCGCTGAGCGAGTCGTAAGAGTCAGACCACGGAACACACGGAATACACGGAAGAAGAAATCCGTATTCTGTGTGTTCCGTGTTTTCCGTGGTTCTGCTATCTTGCTTGCACTGATCTGTGTTTATCGGTGTTCATCTGTGGTTCTACGGCTTTTGCCGTTTGTTTTGTAGCGGTGAAGTGGTCGCCTTTCCGAGGTTTGTGGCCAGTTCTTAGCTACACAAAAACTTGAATTGCTCTAATGGCTTGATGAGGCCTTATCATCATGGCTTTTTCTGCGCATCAGCAAGCGCGGCGGCGGGAGTTGTGGAGTCTGCTCGGCGATCTGCCCGAGCGGCGGCCGCCTTGTGGGCGCTTGCTGCGTACCGAGAAACACGACGGCTACACGCTCGAACGACTCGAACTCGATCTCAACGGCATCCAACCTGTTCCCGCTCTTCTGCTGATCCCCGATAACCTCAAAGCACCTGCCGCCGCCGTGCAGTACATTCACTGGCACGGTGGTGACTACGATCTCGGCAAGGAAGAACTGCTCAAGGGCCAGCGAGCGTTGCAGCCTTACGCGCCCGTGTTTGCCGAGCGCGGCATGGTGGCGCTGGCTATCGACAGTTGGTGCTTCGGCGAGCGGCGGCCTTATGCAGATCCGGCGGGCGGCAATCGTGGCGAGGTGGATACGTTCAAGGAGATGCTCTGGAAGGGGCAGTGCCTGTTCGGGATGATGATGTTCGACGAGTGGCAGGCGCTGAACTACCTGTGCACGCGGCCAGAGGTCGATAGCGAACGCATTGGCGTTTTCGGCATGTCCATGGGCTCGACGAAAGCCTGGTGGCTGGCGGCGTTGGATGAACGCATCCGCTGCTGCATCGATTTGTGTTGCCTGACCGATTACGAGGCCCTGATCGCCGACAAGAACCTGAGTCGGCACGGTGTGTATTACTTTGTGCCGAGTCTGCTCAAGCATTTTCAGTCACACGAGATCAGCGAGTTGATCGTGCCGCGGCCGCGCTTGAGTTTGAACGGGGCCCAAGACGCGCTCACGCCGGTGGCGGGTGTCAACCGCATTCGCGAGCATCTGTATAAGCTGTATGAACAGCATGGGCGAGCCGAGGATTGTCTAATCGAGCAGTTTGACTGCGGTCACGAGGAAACGCCGGAGATGCGGAAGCTTGCGATCGAATGGCTGGATAAGTATCTGGTTCGCAAAGCGGTTTGAACCACAGAGGCACAGAGAAGAAGAAAGAGTTTGCCCACAGATTACACAGATTGACACAGATAGAAGACAGAACAACAGAGCATTATTCGGCACTTCTTTCATCTAGGTTATCTGTGTGATCTGTGGGCAGTTCTTCTCTCTTTCAATTCCAAAACGGAAGCAAGATGGATAAGGGTATTAACGGTTGGACGTTTCCGGCGGACGTGCCGGTGCTCGAGGCGGCGCGAATCGCGCGGGGGGCGGGGTTCGAGGTGTTCGAGCCGGTGCTCAATGCGCAGGGCGAACTCACGCCGGAGACAAGCGAGGCTGACTGCCGTCGCATCGCTGACGAGATTCGAGCTGCCGGTTTGCAGGTGACTTCTGTTGCCACGGGGCTGTGGTTTCAGAGGCACTACACCTCGCTGGACCCGGCGGTACGGCAGGCTGCTCGGGAGTTGACCATCGCCTGTCTCGACCGGGCACAATGGCTGGGGGCGCAGGTATTGCTGGTGATTCCCGGCTTTGTGCGGCTGGACGCGCAGCCTAAGGAGCTCCTCTGCTCTTACGCGGACGCGTTGCGTTTCGCGAGTTCCGCCCTTTGCGAACTCGTGCACGAGGCGGAGCGGCGGGGGGTGACGCTGGCCCTGGAGAACACGTGGAACAGTTTTCTGCTTTCGCCGGTGGAGATGCGCGATTTCATCGATCATATCAATTCGCCCTGGGTTGGGGTTTACTTCGATGTTGGCAATGTGCTGAAGTTCGGCGTGCCTCAGGACTGGATCAACACGCTTGGCCAGCGGATCAGTCGCGTGCACGTGAAGGATTTTCAGATCGCGGTGGGCAGCAAGCAAGGGTTTGTGCCGCCCGGCGATGGCGATGCAGATTGGCCGGCGATTATGGCCGCTCTGCAGCAGACGGGCTACGACGGCCCGCTCATCTACGAGGGCAAGGCCGACCCGACAGAGATGGCCCAGCGGTTGGACCGTATCCTGGCGAAAGAGTAAAGTAGGCGAAAACTGGGAGCTGGGAAAAGTACAGACTGTGATTCGTGCCGCGAAGACCGTCGCCACTTCCCCCTTCTCCATTTGATTTCCACAGGAGGCAGCATGAGTGCATCGAGTGCGTCCGTAACACGTCGTAATTTTCTCAAGGCTACCGGTGCCGTCGCGGCAACCACGTCCATGACGGCTCGCAGTTATGCTGCGGTGGCCGGGGCCAACGATCGTCTGAACATTGCGGTTGTCGGCTGTGGGGGTATCGCACAGGAGCATCGCCGTGCATTGATGGATCTGCGCAAGAAGGAGAACATCGCCGTCACAGCCGTTTGCGATGTGTACGAGACGCGGGCAAAGGCCTATCGGGACAGGATCAAGAAAGACGGCGGCGGCGAGCCCAAGGTGGTCAAGGATTATCACGACGTGCTCGCTGACAAGGAGATTAATTACGTACTGTTCTGCACGCCCGAGCACTGGCACGCCCGCCACATCATCGAGGCGTTGGATGCCGGCAAGCACGTGTACAGTGAAAAGCCGATGACGCACACCATTCCCGAGGCGTTGGCGGTGGTGCTTAAGGCCAAAGCCAAGCCCGAACTGAAGGTGCAGATCGGCGTGCAGGGCATGAGCGATGAGAGCTATCGCACTGCGCACGAGGCGATCATGGAAGGCAAACTCGGGCCGGTGGTGCACGCTCAGATTGAGTACTGCCGCAACTACCCTGCGAACCAGGGGCCATGGCGCGGCCGAACGCCGGCGGACACCTCGAAGCCGGCGGATCTGGATTGGGGAATGTGGCTGGGGCCGGCTCCCAAGCGCGAGTGGTTCGCGCCGCGGTATTACGAGTGGCGCAACTACACTGATTATTCGGGTGGCGTGGGCACGGATCTGTTCGTGCACCGTATCACGCGCATCATTAAATCCTGCGGGCTGACCTTCCCCAAGACGGTGCTCGGCCAGGGCGGTATCTACCTTTGGAATGACGGTCGCGAGTTGCCGGACAACTTCCAGATGTGCGCGGAGTACCCGGCGGTTAAGGGCGTAACCAACGGGATGACGGTGCACATTCTGGGGACGATGGCCAACGCGTTCCGTTACGATCATGCCATCCGCGGCCACAAGGCGACGCTGCTGTTTACCAAGGGCAAGCAGGGCTGGGACATCGTCGAAGAGGGCACGGGCAAGACGCTTCAGTCGTACGAGCGGCAAGGCGCCGAGGACATGCACCTGCATCACAAGAATCATTTCGACGCCATTCGCCATGGGACCGAGCTGAACTGTCCGGTGGAGTTGGGCATGTACGGGCTGGTGCCGGTACGCATGGCCAACCTGTCCTGGTTCCAGAAACGCCTGCTTGCGTGGGATGCCCGCAGGGGTCTGCCCGTTCCTGCGGACATGCTCTATCCGGCCACGCAGCCTGTGGAGAAGGCGTAGATGAGAGCTTGGTGGCTGCACAAGGACCGAGGCAACTTGTTGACGTCAATTAGCGTCAACAAGATGACGCGGTCCTAAGCTTTGATATCCGATTCGTGATCTGTGGTTCGGGATTGGAATCTGAGATTTGAAAGTCGAATTGGATGATTTGAAATCCTGAATCTGCTCTGGAAGGGACCATGACGGACATCCCTGGCGATCAGTGGCGCGTTGACGAGCAGTTCATGCGGCAGGCGCTGCGCGAGGCGGAAGCGGCACTCGAAACCGAGGATGTGCCCGTCGGTGCGGTCGTGGTGCATGAGGGCAAGATCATCGGGCGTGGGCGCAATCAGCGCGAGGCGCTCAGGGATCCGACTGCTCATGCCGAGATGATCGCCCTGACCGCGGCGGCAGCGGCCCTGGGCTCGTGGCGGCTTGTTGAGTGTACTTTATACGTCACTCTGGAGCCCTGCACGATGTGTGCGGGGGCGTTAGTGCTGGCCAGGATGCCGCGGCTGGTTTACGGGGCCGAGGATCCCAAGGCCGGGGCTTGCGGCAGCGTGTACAACATCGTCGAGGACGGCCGCCTGAACCACGTCGTGGACGTTACCCGCGGGGTGATGGCGGCCGAGGCAGCCGACCTGCTGCGGGCGTTCTTTGCTTCGCAGCGGGCCAAGGGAAAGAAGTAG
>JBJKSL010000294.1:0-8798 GCA_046704145.1 Phycisphaerae bacterium | reverse complement strand
GAACGGCATCTGCGCTGCGTGGGTACTGTCTGCGGCGACAAGAATCGCGACACCCAGGAGGAGAAGCGGTGCACGGCGAGTGCGTCCTGTGAATTCTGTGACGGTGATCATCTGTTCTGCCCTTGCTGGTTTAGTTGTTTGCGAATGTACTCGCAGTTGATGGCTTTCTCGAGAAGATCCAGCGGGTAATAGAAATAGTGGTTGGACGCCTCATAGCCGATGGTCGAATCCTGTCGGGCGATGGCGAACAATTGGATAGCGAGCCGCGTTTCCTTGTCGATGAGGCTGTTCATCTTTTGCACGAGTGTGCGGCGTGCAGCCGAATCGTGTGCAGCGGCCAGGGCATTGCGGGCGAGGATGAAGTCGACCTGGTTGGCTGCGCTTTCGAAATGGCAATAGGCGGTGGTTGCTCGCAGCTTGTCGATCTGGGCGTGCTTTGTGGCGGGCGCTGTGTCCGCATTCTTGATCACGTCGTCCCAGATCTGCAGGCCTTCACGCCAGCCGTCGGCAACCTTGTGCAATTGTTGCGAGAAGACATTGGCCGGGTAGACCGCGCGCCAGGCGTTGAGATCGTCGTACGGGAAGCCAACCATGGTGGCCGCGTATCCGGTTGGTGTGAGATAGAGCAGGTTGGCCGGTCCGAGCTGCAGCGGGCCGTTGTAAAGCGCGCTGCCGTGATAGGGGAATTCGCTGAAGGCGTTGCTGAAGGCGGTCCACGCCGCCAGTGCAGATGGTGCGGCTTTAGGGCCGTACCTTGTGACGGCGAGTTCGTGCAGGGCATCATCTGCTGTGGGCGTAGGCCGGCGACTGAACATGTTGGCGAGTTGGAGGTTGGGAGATGGGTAGCCGCCGAGTGTCCAACTGAGCATCATGTCTTCGACGCCGGCGTTGGCGAGTCGTTCGCAGTGCTGAGCGACAAGATTCATCACCGGCAGGTACGGCACAGTGGACAATTCCCACGTGCAGTTGACCTGGACCTTGGCCACGGTTTTAAGGCCGGCCTTGTGTGCCAGCCGCCAGTTGTTGGTGGCTCGCGGACCGGGGCCCACTGCCGACATTGAGTATTCGCCGACGGCGGTGGATACGCCGCCTCGCGTGATGGGCAGGTCCCACTCGCTTACGCTCATCAGGTAAACATCTTTCGGTAGAGCGTTGATGATCGCTTGGCACCAAGGGTTCGGCCAACCCCAATCCCATACGATGGTCTTGGCCTTGCCATTACTGCCGTCGCGCACACCGGCGGCGATGGCGGCGTTCAACTCGGCTACGACTTCGGCGGGCGAACGCTTCGAGCATCGCGGACAGGTTTCGCCGTGGTGGTGCGACCAACAGTGAGTCAGATTCTCCGAACCCGTGATGGTGAACACGCCGCCGAGGCCGGGCACCTCATGAAAGACGTGTCGCAGCGCATCCGTGATCCAAGCTCGTACCTGCGGGTCTGAGGTGCACATGGCGAAGTTGGCGGCCTCGCCGACGCCCTTCATGTTTTCGCGGCCGACGAAGAAGGCTTCGGGCATGGCCCGTGGTTCGTTCATGTAGAGGTAGATCTTGATGCCGTAGCGACTGGCTCGATCCACCAGCTTGCGCAGGTTGGCCAGGCGCTGTTGGGAGCCTTGGCCAAACTCGGGAAACTGTTGTGCAGGCGCGAGCTGACGCAGCACCACGTGTAACCACACGCCGTTGACGCCGACTTGCTGCAGCCGTTCCAGCAGGCCGTCCGGGTAGGGGTTTAGCTTCTCATCGAGTAGCGGATCGCCGTAAACGGCAAAGTAGGAGTAGAGAAAGCGAATAGGCGCGTCGGTCGCCGAAGGTTTCTGCGAAGCCGGTAGGTCTGCTGGACGGGACAACTCTTGCACGAAGTCGAACCGCGGCTGAGCGGGCTTGTTGAACTCGTCCCCCGCCAGCTTCAGCACGAGGGACTTGATTTCGTCACAGCGCGCAAGGGTCGCCGCGTCCGGTTCTTCATACTTCAGAGGCTTGCAGGCGGGTTTTAGTCGCCCGAGCTTGTGCCAGAGGAAGTCATCTTCCTTCAGCGCGTATGCGAGGCGGTCGGTGTCCCAGCCAAGCAACATTAATAGTTGGTCATAGTCGAGCAGATGCCAGTTCCGTCGAATGACCGAGATGTAGTTGCGAGATAATTCGTCATCGCCAATCGGACGATGTGGCGGCAGGCCCATGGATGCGCCGATGACGGCGATCTGGTCAGGTGTGGCGTCGACGACCGAAGCCATGCGATCGAGGTTTGTGCATTGCCAGTTGCGCCAGACGAAGGCATGCAATCGCGAGGGGAAATGTGGTGCTGTAATCGCGGGTGGCGCGCTGCCGACGGGCAGCGTGGCCGCCCCCAGGCTCGCAGCGTGCATGGACAACAGAACAGCGATGCTTGTTGCCGATATATTCAAGGTGGTTGCCCTCCGTGGTCTGCGGTGCATTATGAGAGGGCGGCGGGCGGCTTACAAGGGCTGCAAACATTCGTAACTAGCTGCAATCGCGGGCGGGAATCCGGCGTCCCCGATGATGGAATCAGGTTCTTCCCGATTCAGCTTCGCCGCAGTTTCGGGAAGAATTGTTAGAGGCAAGTGGAAGTAATAGATGGGTTTCGGCTTTCGCTTGTGGTATGAGTGGGGTGCAAACCTGTAAGGTGCAGAGAATCAACCTTTACCCAAGACACAGCGCAAATTGCAGGTGCGAGTCATGGTGAAAACAAATCTGAACAACGGTGTCGCAATCTATTACGAGCGCGAGCCGAACGGCAAAGTCACTCTGTGATATCCCGACGGCTCGAGCGTGGAGACCACTTGGGGGCGCTTGGCCATGGTCGAGAAACTCACTCGTACCCTGCAGGAAGCCTACGAGTTGCTGCTTAAACGCGCCGCAGGTGACGAGCCCAGTCCGGACCGCGAGGTCGATACACTGGCGCGTATCGACGATCTCCTCTATACCGCTGCCCTTCGCCAACTCCCGCTTCGACCGCAATATCCCTCCCACTGTCACGACGCGGACGGAGCATAGAACTTCCGCCCGCACGGCAATTCGCGCTTGCCCAAGCGTGTGATCGAGGCATAGAAACGGTGCCCGGTTCGGCCGGGCCGTACTCTGGCTGCGCGCAGCCGCCGCAGTGACGAAAAAGCAACGGCCACAGGAGGGAAACGGTGAAACCAGGACATCTTTTTGCAGCAGCATTGGCGCTCTCGGCAGTTCTCATGCCGACGACCGGCTTTGCAGTGCAACTCACATTGCAGAATCCATCCTTTGAAGCACCAGTAGCAGATCCCGATCTCTACTACATCTCGCTGCTGGTCGATGGCTGGACCACGTACGGGAGCACCATGGTTGAGTACCCGGCCGGTTCCGGTCAGTACGTGAATGACTCGGCTGGGCTGTTCGCAAACACCCCGGCCGGTGAGCCGGATCATTTCACCAACATGGACGGCGATCAGGCCGCCTTTCTTGCTGCCGAGACGGGCAATGAGTTCACGCAGACGCTCACAGCTCCGTTCGAGGCCGGCCAGGCCTACACACTGACCATGGGCGTGGGCCACAGCTACGGGCAACCGCCGGCTGACACGGCCAAGCTCGTCTTGGGCTTGTTCTACCTCGATACGGCCAACCAGCGCCATTTCGTGGCCTCGACGGATGTTCTCAACGACGCTGCGACGGGGCTGAGTGCGAACCTGCTGCAGGATTTCACCGCCACCTCGGCCGCTTTGCTGGCTGATGATCCCGCCGTTGGTCAGCCCATACACGTCTGGTTCGGTGCAGTGGGGCCGGCAGGCGGATTTTTTGATGTGGACAATGTTCGCTTGACTGCGGTGCCGGAACCGGCCACCTGTGGGCTCTTGCTCTTCGGGGTGGCGGCCATGCTCGGACTGCGCCGCCGGCCGCGCTAGCGCCCAACCGAGCGGTATTACGTCAGCATTACGCCACGTTGTTCGGCATGTGCTGCACGCGTATACTGCTGCTCAGCCGCCCCGCGCGTCCCCGAGTCGAGTTCCACGGTATGAAGAAGTCACCGCGACCATTTCGAGGCTTCACGCTCATCGAATTGCTCGTGGTTGTGAGCATCATCGCTTTGCTCATAGCTCTGCTGGTACCCTCGCTGGCTCGAGCGCGGATGCTATCCCGTCGCATGCTTTGCCTGAACAACCTGCATCAACTGGGCGTGGCCATCCATGCCTACGGGCAGGACAACAACGGCTGCATTCCTTACGGCCCCGAGGCCCCGCCATACACGGTGACCAACCTCTATCCCACCGTGGGGGCGGTAACCAGCCTGATATCTCTGGAGAGCGGCGCTCCGGTTGGCGGGGGTCTGTTGCTCAAACGTCAATTGGCGAAGAACCCCAAGGTTCTGTTTTGTCCGGACGCCGACCAAGGCTCCCAGGCTGAAACCGAACTGGCCAAGGTGGGCAGATCCCAGGCCCAGTGCGACTATTACTACCGCCACGGGTCAGGCGGCAGTATCTGGACCGACGCCGGGCCGGAACATATCAAGCTCAGCGGGCTGGGCCGCAACAGCCAGAACGCCCCCATACGCGCGCTGGCCATGGACGTGAATTACCTGGTGAAAGAGAGCTCGCTCCTGGCGGTCTTCGGGGTGCATCTTCGCACCAATCATCAAATGGAGACGGTCAACGTGCTGTTCGCTGACGGCCATGCGTCTAGTGCCCGCAATCTGCACAATGCTGATCATCCGGCAGGCATTTATACGGTGGATGTCCGCGACAACATCCGCCAGTCGCTGGCCAGAATCCTGGCGGCGTTCGAAACTGCGGACAAGTTGCCGTAGGGTTAATGCCCGTCCGGGCGGCGCCCAAGGCACCTGTGGATCGCAAGTTACGCGTCGACCGCCGCGCATAATAATACCCGGATGGGTATAAACACCCAAACGCTTCGTTTTACAAGACTTGCGCGTAGATAAGGTTCGGGGGACGGAGCAATCTTCCGGGAGGGCTCAGGGGGGCATGCCAGAGGACATGTCGATTTGGCTTCTGTATGACTGGCCCCGAGAAATGTTCTGCTTGCTGCTAGGAAGGCGGGGATTTCGGCGGATCCTCGGAGCCAGTGCTTCAATGAACTCCTGTCCCAAACAAAGCACGAACCGTATGCAATGTGCTGTTTGAGAGAAAATATTTTTTTGTGGATGGTGGGGCCATTTTGCGGGGGATTCTTGTCTTCCGTAGCCAGCTTCGCGGTCGCCTGGCTCCAGATTGCAGACCTGTGTAATTCGTGAAGATCGTTGCCACTGTGCCAGGTAAGGTGGCCCACTTGCGGGTCGTGAGCTGGCGAGCATCGTTCCCCAAAAGAGTCGGAGCACCTCGTGTTCGTACGAGGTGCTCCGTATATCGCAATCGACCATGAACGGGCCGCGTCCAGACGCTGGGCGTGGCTCAGGCCTGCAGAATGCCGTGACGCATGGCAAACTTGGTGAGCTCGGCGTTGTTTCGCAGTCCGAGCTTGGCCAGCAGGTTCAAGCGGTGAGCATCGATGGTTTTGACGCTGACGGACAGCTCTGCCGCGATCTCGCGGTTGGTTGCTCCGGCAGCGAGTCGTCCGAGCACCTGAAACTCGCGGTCGGTCAGCAGATCTACCGGCTCTTCGCCGAGGCCGTCGACCACGCGGAGTGCCAGAGCTTCGCGCAATGAGGCTGAAACAAAGCGTTTTCCTTCGTAAACCGTGCGAATTGCTTCGGCCAGCTCGCCGGGCGCGGCATCCTTGACCACGTACCCAGAAGCACCCATGCGCAGGAGGCGCGCGGCGTAGTGCTCGTCGGCGTGCATAGTCAGGATGACCACCTTGGCCGGCTCTTTTCGCTTCTTGACAAGACGCTTGGTGGCTTCCATACCATCCATGCCAGGCATGGCGACATCCATAAGGATGACGTCGGGGTTGAGCTTGCGGGCGAGTTCCACAGCGTCTTTGCCATCGGCGGCTTCTGCAATAACCTTGAAGTCCTTCTCGTCTTCGAGAAGCCGTCGCAGTCCCACGCGAACCAACTGATGGTCATCTGCAATCAAGATCTTGATCATGTTTGTCCCGTCTGTTTGTACCGCCAGGGCAATTGGGCCGTTACGCAGACCCCGCCCTCGGATCTGTTCTCCACCCGGAGGTTGCCCCCCGTCGCCTCCGCTCTCTCCCTCATCCCTGTTATGCCTAGCGATTGTACCCCCTCCAATCTACTAGGAACAGCCCCCACTCCGTTATCCCGGACCTTCACAACCACGAAGGAATCGCTGTGTTTAAGGAATATGCTGCACTGAGATGCGCGTGAATGGCGGGCCACGTTTGTGAGCGCTTCCTGGACGATGCGGTAAACCGTGGTGGCCAAGGGGTCGGGAACTTCGAGATCGGGCGGGTCTGCGGTCACGTGGCAGGACAACCCCGCTCGGCGTGCGAATTTCCCTGCATGCGAGCGGATGGCCTCAAGCAGCCCTTTATTGTCCAGCACGGGTGGCCGCAAGCTGGTAGACAGGCTGCGGACGGTTTCGAGCAGTTGATCGACGAGGCTCTGGACCTCGTTCAGCCTTTCTCGTGCCCGGCGGTCCCAGGCCTCACTGCAGGAGGTCAGCCACGCCAGGTTGAGATTAATCGCGGTAAGCATCTGGCCCAGCTCGTCGTGCAGTTCTCTGGACATCCTGGCCCGCTCTTGCTCCAGAGTGCGCGCGGCGTCCAGGGTGAGCTTGCGTACCAGGGAGAGGTGCACATCGTCCTCGCTTTGGTCGCGGACGTTAGCAATTACTAACAGTTGGCCTTCAGGCTGCGGGACCTGGGCGAAGGTCACAGCCAGGGGAACCGGAGAGCCGTTCCGTCTTCGCCCGTGCAGCCGTCCAGTCCATCCCGCCCCTTCGCAGACAGCATCCAGGACGGCGGCCTGTTGCTTGCAGTCCGCGAAGGTGAACAGCTCTGTCCAACTGCTGCCAAGGAGCGTCGCGACGTCGTTTTGCCCGAGAATTCGTGCCAGAGCCTCGTTGGCATAGCTCAGTCGCCAATTCTGATCGAAAGTCCCGATGCCTTCGCCGGCGTTCTGCACCGCGTGCAACAGTTGTTCGCGTTGGCGACCGAGAGAGAGGAGATCGCTCTCTGGTGCTTGAAGTCGTGTGTTCTTTACAATCTACCCCGACTGCTTTGGCGCTGCTCGTTTGCAGTTTGCTATGCGCGTTGGCGTCCTCGACTGTCGTGCGTCGCGCGCAAAGACCCAATTTCACCCCAATGATCGGGCATTGTTCTCGGGTTTTCTGAACTGGCCCTTCCCTGTGCTGACTTGGCTTGGCCCCGTGCGAGTCCCTGTTCCTTGAAGTTCAGCCCAACATATCGGCGAGCCCTGTCCCCGTCGAGCGCGGCTGGGCCACTTTTCTTGCCAGACCGTCAGCCCCGCGACGGGACGTACGGCAGCTGCTGCGACCTGTTTGCGGTCTGTCGCGGCTGTTCGGCCGGCGCATGCCTTGCATCTTGACGCCTATTTTTGTGGATTATACATTATGCACAATCCTTTGGAGGCGGCCTTTTGATGTCCAGTGATCCTCTGCCGCGAGCCAATTTCGTGGATCAGGCCTACGGGGCCATCAAGCGACTGATTGTGGGGGGCGAGCTGCGTCCGGGGTCGCAGCTCAAAATTGAGGTCCTCTCCAAGCGGCTCGGCGTGAGCAGCTCGCCCATTCGCGAGGCGCTGCGGCGGCTAGAGAACGAGCGCTGGGTGGAAACGGTCCCGTTTCGAGGAGCGTTTGTCCGCCCGCTGGACGAGGCCGAGCTTGTCGAGTTGTACGAGTTCCGCGAGATCATCGAGCTGGCCGCCCTAAGGAAGTTGATGCGAAAGGCGGCGTCTCCCGGCCGCCCGCTGGATGCCCTCCGAGCCATTGTCGGTGAGCTGGCTGCCGCCGTTCAGGCCGGGGACGCGTTGGCCTATATGCGGTCGGACGCACGTTTCCACCAGACCATCGTAGATATGGCGGGCAACCGCAGACTGAGCGATCTGTTTGCTACGCTCGTGGAGCAGGGCCGTAGCTTCATGCTCGGTCGCACGCCCGAGGCCATGGCCAGATACAAGCAGGAACGCGACCAGCACGCTGAATTGCTGGAGCTGATCGGCGCCGGCGACCGGGGTGCGGCGTTGAGGCTGTTGCGAAAGCACCTGCGAGTATCGTTGGACGTGGTCCGGCGTGCGGCCGGTCCTGCCGCGGAGGGCATTGATGCGAGTTGAGCTGCGCGAGTCGAACCGCAACGGGCATTTCGAAGCCGCTCTGCGGTTGGTTCTTGCCGCAGGTCTGTTGTGGATTGTCGGTTGCGGAGCGCCGCTCGTGGCTGGGCGTGCGGCCGGCCAGGAGGCGGGGGGCCCATGGTGGATGCAGGAAACCGCCCTGACCCGCGACGGCAGGCTGGATCTGAAAAGCAAACCGTGGTGGCCGCAGGCAGCCGCACTGAAAACCGGCGAGAGTTTCACGATTGATGACAAAGCGGGGGCGGCATCCGGGCGGCCAGTCATGCTTGTCCGACGCGAGGCCCTCACCCGTAGCGGCCGGAAGTTCGACGCCATCGTGTGGGTGATCGATGACGACGACGACGGCAGCCTGGCGACGGGCGGCGACACGGATTCCGACTGCTACGTAGTGGATTACAACTGCGACGGCACCGTCGATCGCATGGTCGACTACATCGACGACGACGGAGACAACGAGCCGGACGAGATGGACATCCGGTACTTCGAGCGAGGTGAGCTCCGTAGCGTGTGGTGCGGGGCCGACCTCGACGACGATGGCCGCATGTGGGATCTCGAAGCCTACGAGTACTCGCACAATTTCTTC
>JBJKSL010000293.1:0-6791 GCA_046704145.1 Phycisphaerae bacterium | reverse complement strand
CCCGCGGCACTGCCCTCCGTTATGTGGATGATGATCGTGTCCTTCGTAGTGACCGTCGCGGTGTAGTTGCAGCTGGCCGCCGGATCCCACGTGGCACCTGAATAGTCGAGCGCCTCTCTGTCGCCCTTGGCCGGGGCTCCGATCGTATCCGGATCGACACCCGCCTCGAGGTCGGCCAGCGAAATGCGCTTCATGCCCGGCGGGACCAGGCTCTCCAGGTCCATGCCCGAGAGGTCGTAAGGCTCAATAGCGAACGTCTCGCCGTAGCTGTTGGTCGCGTTCAGACCGATGCCCAGCAGTTCGTACACGCCGTAGGCGAAGAATTTGCTGTCCTCTTTGTCCAGGCCCGCATACTTGACCACCGCCGGAAGCCAAGCCTCAATGCCCGCCTCTCGATCGACCTGCGCATCCTCCGCATAAGCGTCCAGCACCGCGGCCGCACCGTAGATGCTCGCCACCGGATCGGCAATGAGTTCATCGGTGGTCTGGTTGGTGAGCTCGGCAGCCAGTTCCAGCGAGTCTCCGGTCAAGTCGTTCTTGCGGAGCGCCATGAGGCCGTAGCCTCCTTCAATAGTGCTGGCATCGCCGCGGTCTTCAAAGCCGCTGCCTACCTTGGCCAGGACGATCAAGAGGTCCTTGGGGACGTTGTAGTCAGCCGCTGCCTTCTCAAAGACCGCGGTCAGACCTCCTTGCCACTTGGCTGCCCTCTCCGGGCTGGCTGCGGCGTCAAGCCCCTTGTTCAAGTCGGGGGGCGCCGGCTGGGCCTCCGCATCAGCCGCTTGAATGCTGGCATCCTCCACGCCGGAGTCAGGTAGGCCTGGCAGCCCACCGCAGCCGAGGCAGGCCCAGAGCCCGACTCCCAGCATTCCACAAGTGATCCATAAAACCTGTCGCATGCCAACCTCCTGTCTCCAATCGCAGAAATGAACATGTGACGAGCCTGCCGAGGCCCGTCGAATGGCCTTCTACCCTGACGCACTTTTGCCCCGTCGGCTGCCCCGCCAGCGGAAATGCGAAGCGCGACAGCCGCTATCCACATTCGCGGAGAGCGAAGCGCTGTATCGCCTGCAGAACACTCCACCAACAGTTTGTGGAGAGTTGGACGACTAAGAGAAGCCGGCAGCTGACGTTCGATCAGTCCAGACATGCGTGCAAGGACCGAAACGGCGACACCGCCGGAGAACATCACAACATTGGCCGTCGATGGCTACTGACAGCAGCTTTGGTCCATGTGAAGCGTATGAACTGGCCGGTGACTTCAAGGACGTGACCAACTCACCGCCACAAAGAGACGGCAAGTGCTGCAGAGCCTGACCGCCTCCTGCGATTCAACGAAAGTGCATCCCTATCCAAGGTCGATGCTAACCGCTACGATGCAGGGCCGGATATAGCTTTTTGCGGAAATGAATTGTTTATTTGCGACAGCGACAGCAGGACGAGACATAGACTCCATTCGCAATGAAATTGAGCGATCTGCGCCCCACTGGGTCTACATGGCCCGCGCGCACGCTGGCGACGAGAGCCCGAATGACGACAGACCCGGCCGCTTCGTGCTATAATCGTCGCGACAACACGTCACGCGTCATCTGTACAGGCTTTAGCAATCGTTCGGAAGGAACTGCAATGCCGCCGAGACCACGAATCGCGTTGCTGATCGGGCAGGACATCGCCTTCTGCCGGCGGCTTCTGCAGGGCATTCACAGCTACGCAGTCACGAAAGGCTGGGTGTTCCACGATACGCCGGCGGACGTCCGCGTTCTCGATCCGATGTGGAAGTGGAAGCCTGACGGCATCATTTGCAGTCTGTACGATCAAGACATTGCCGAGCGACTTAAACACGCACGCGTACCGGTGGTGAACACCTCCGGCACGGTGAGTTGGCGCGGGCCACTCGTTGACGTGGACCACCTGGAGGTGGGCCGGCTCGCCGCCGAGCACCTGCTGGAGCGAAGGCTCCGCAATTTCGGCTTCCTGGGGAGTGCCACATATGGATCGGCAGTCTCGCGAGGGGCGGGCTTCAGGAAGCGCCTGGCCCTCGAGGGCTTCGTGCCGTCTTTATGTCACGCAGAGTACCGGCCGACACCACCTTTAACAGCAAGCTGGCATCGGCTGGAACGTCCCGTTCGCGACTGGCTGCTGAAACTGCCCAAGCCGGTCGGCATAATGGCGTCCCACGACCGCCCCGGCCGCGACCTGGCAGAACTGTGCCATCAACTGAATCTTCGGGTGCCCGACACAGTCGCCATTCTCGGCGTGGATGACGACGAGTTCGAGTGCCGCTTGAGCACCCCGCCGTTGTCCAGCGTCCACAATCCCGCGGTGAAGATCGGATATGAGGCGGCCAGGCTCCTGGACTGCTTGATGTCTGGCCCCAAGCCGGACGCCGTCCGTATCGCCATCCCTCCGAGCCACGTGGTCATTCGCCAGTCGACTCAAACCACGGCCGTGGACGACCCGGACATTGCGGCCGCTCTGGTGTGGATCCGCGATCACGTCTCCGAGGACATGAGCGTCGAGAGGGTTGCAGCACAGGTCGGCATGTCCAGACGCACACTGGAAAGGCGGTTCCGAGCTGTTGTGGGTGATTCGGTCCTTGCCGAAATTCGACGCATGCGGATCGAAAGAGCCAGGCAGCTCTTGGCCGACACCAACCTGAGACTGTCGCGGGTTGCTGAACAATGCGGCTTCCGAGACGCCGCGCGCTTCGCGACAACCTTCAAACAAGCCACCGGGCACGCGCCTTCCGCATTCCGCCGCACCGCTGCCGATCAGTATCAGAACCATCAGCCAAACGCATAATACGCATCCGCGTCCTTTTGCGCGCGGCGACGTGCCCATAAGTCTATTACGCACGGTGTTTGGGACGCCGCGGCGGGCACGAGTTTCAAATGTAATCGGTATAATGGGGAATATACACACTCTCTCGTTCCCCCTTTCAAGCGTACAGTCAGCGGGACCGCATAGTTGCTGTGCAGGGAAAGCCTCTGCCGCCTGCGTTATGGGCACAACAGGTAAGCAGCACGCCATCGCCTCTCAGCCTCAACCATATTTCCCACCGGCACTTACGACATAAATAATCCTGCCACCAGTCTGGCAAGCTCCGTGCATTGTATCTGTCGCTGGGTGCTCGCCTTGGTTGGCAGGCACTGACCGCAAGAGACTTGGTCGCCGCCATGAGAGAGCCACAGTGTCTTGGGCTGTCGTAGGTCAGATTTTCTGGCTCGCCCGAATTCACGCGAAAGACCGATAACTCTTGCGAGCATCTGCAGTCTTGGGGTCGCCTCGGGGGTAGTGCAATCTTCAAGAGTGCATAAAGACTTGGATTACACTGGCCGCGACGGCAAGGCGCCGGCGGCATTTGTTCCCTATTTGTTGAAAGGAGTTTCACATGACACGAATTCTGCGCTGGGCCCAACTGATCTCGTTCTCTGGCGTGCTCTTCGCCGGCGCTTGCCTGCCTGACAACTTCTGGTCCGACCTGTGGGGCAACACCATCATCAACGGCACCGTCGAAGCCGTCCAAGACGTCATCCTGGGCGCCATTCTGCCACAGTAACACTCGCCGAGTAACGCACGGACGTCGGCAGGGTCGCATTGCGACTCACCAGCCTGCGTTCACGATTCCTCCTGAAAGGAGGTCAGCTTTTCTATGGATCTAACCAGAAAAGGCTCTCTCACTCCGGCGATATGCGTGTTGGCCTGTGCGGTCCTTGCCTGCACGGCGACGGTGACAACAGCCGAGAGTTCGCTCTCGACTGTGCCGCTGCTCTCGCTGGCGCAGGCGGAGACGCCTCCTGCGGAGGGGGCAGTGCCGCTCACTCGCAGTGAGGTGGAAACCGCCAAGCCGGCCGAGGAGCCGGGCCTGCCCATCAGCCTGGGAGTCTCCTACTACCTGCTGAGTGATTACGTCTTTCGCGGCATCAACTTCTCCGAATACCCCGGCGAAGGCAGCGAAAAGCTCAATCACCAGATGACCACTGAGTTCTCGTGGAAGACAGCCTCTTTCGGCACGTTCGGATTCGATACCTTCTTCGAGTGGTACGCCGCTCAACAGAAGATCAATCCCTACGCGAACCATTTGCAGGAGATCGACTACATCATCCGCTGGGGCTACTCGCTCGAGCCGATCAAGACCGATCTGACCCTCGGCTATACGTTCTACGAGTTTCCGAAACTTGCCAAGTTGCTGCGCACCGACGAGGACCCCGGCAACAACAACGACGATCACACCAGCGAGTGGTGGTTCAGGCTCGAACATAACGATGCCTGGATGTGGAAATGGCTCCTGCCGAGCAATGACGAAGGCGTGCTCAACCCGAGCTTCTTCTTCGCACAGGACGTCGGCACGGGTTGCGGCCACGTGTGGATGGAGTTCGCCCTCAGCCACAGCTTCAAGGTCATCGAGAACCTCACCCTCACCCCCGGCTATCTCATCGCCGTGGATGGCGGGCTTCTTCGCCGGTATCTCGACCGGCCGAACGCGGATACTTTCCGGCTGGCCTACGATCAATGGTCGCTCAACGTGACTTACGATCTGACCAAGGTACTGCGACTGCCCAAGTGGGCGGGATCGCTCAGTGTCAGCGGGCTGCTCTACTACAACAATGCCCTGGGAACCGCCGAAAAGGACATCGACGACGAGTTCTACGGCGGCATGTCCGTAAACTGGGGCCTGGGCGATTAGGGCCACTTGCGTTCTTGTATCAACGACAGGTTCATCAAAGGGACGTCGATCCACTGGGTCGGCGTCCCTTCGTTTAGGCATAGTAATACCCGGATGGGTATAATGCTTGAATGGACGAGTGCAACGGCAACAGTTCGACCACCGCCGCGATGGACGGCG
This sequence comes from Phycisphaerae bacterium, assembly GCA_046704145.1. Classification (GTDB taxonomy): domain Bacteria; phylum Planctomycetota; class Phycisphaerae; order UBA1845; family PWPN01; genus JACQVT01. The sequence goes on along the minus strand of JBJKSL010000293.1, from coordinate 1,948 downwards.
TCTTCCTCGATTTCTACGGCACAATCGCCAGCGGTGATGTGCAGGCCGTGGAGGCCGTCTGCCAGCAGGTCATCGACGATTACGGTCTGGTCCTGACCGCCTCGCAGATGGCCGGCCACTGGGGCCAGCGTTTTTTTGCCGCTCTGGAGGCGACCAACAGCAGCTTCAAGTCGCTAAAGCAGATCGAAAACGAGACTTTGATCGAAACTCTCCTGCCGCTGACCGGCAGAGTCTGCGTCAAGAAATACATCCGCAGCTTCAACACCTATCTCGGCAGGCCGACCCTCTACGAAGAGGTCCAGGACGTTCTGGCCGCCCTGACCGTGCCCGTCTGCATCGTCAGCAACGCGGACGATGAGGAGCTTTGCGCTGCCCTGGAGCATCACGGCCTGCGGTTCGAATACGTCGTAACCTCCGAGGGTTCACAGAGTTACAAGCCAGACCGGCGAATCTTCGAGGCCGCCCTGGCACTCACCGGCTGGTCGCCCGACCGCGTCGTGCACGTGGGAGATTCCCTGCACAGCGACGTAGGCGGAGCCCACGGGGTCGGCCTTAAGGCGGCCTGGGTGAACCGGACGGTCCGCATCAGCGATATCGGCACCGACCAGCCGGATTACAGTTGGACCGACCTGCGTCCCCTGGTCGATCTAACTTGCGGACGCTTCGTGTGTCAGTAAAAATAGGGAACCGCAAGGTCCCGGTAGATTTGCGACAACTCTGTTGAAGGGAGCAGCCATGCGTGACCCGATTCGAGCCTTCGGAATCGTGACGGCGTTCGCAAGTTCGCTCTCCCTGGCAGCGGCCACGGCACAGGCCCAGATCGTGACTCGCACTTACCGCAGCCGCGCGGTCAATTCCACTTCCAGAGCAGTCAACCCGGCGATAAACGGCACCAACATTGCCAACCGCATCAACAGCCCGGCAGTGCTCAACAACGGCAACAGCGGCTGGGGTTCACCAGTGCTGAATACGGGCGGTCAAGGCTGGGGCTCTCCTGTGTTGAACACTGGCGGTCGGGGCTGGGGCTCACCGATATACGTCGGCCGAGGTGCGACCAATCGGTCCGCTCTCGACGCTGGCACAGGTTCCTATCTGGACAGCGGCACGGGTGCGGCGATGACAAGTGGGACCGGCGAGGCCGTGGCTCCCTCCAGCCGCTATCGCAATGGCTGGACTTCGCCCCACTCCCCCTATGGAAGGTACCGGCCATACTCGGGCCCCTACAACACGGCCCCTGTTTATCCCGGCCAGTACGGCTATGGCAGTCTCGGGCCGGTCTTCATCATCAATAACGGACCTCCGCTGCTTCCATACGGCAATCGGGACAACGGCAACACCAGCGGGCAGCTGATTGCCGAGGAAGACACGCCCGCAGATCTGGCTCCCGACGCAACCACAGCCCGCGGTGCCACGGACAAGAACGATCCTCGCATGGCTGACCAGGAGCCGGATGGCCCCCAGCAGCAGGCTCGCCATGCCGTCGCATTGGCGCCCGACAAACTGCATGAGTTGATGATCGAAGGGACCCAACTGTTCGCAGCCGGCAAGTATGGCCCGGCGGCGACGAAGTTCCTGCGCGTCACCATGGCAGATCGGCTGAACGTGGACGCCACCCTGGCTTACGCCACCGCTCGCTTCGCCACCGGCGACTACCAGATCTCCGCCTTGGCCGTGCGTCGCGGCGTGCACCGACTTCCTGATGTAGTGAACTCCAACTTTGACGTGCGTTCCCGCTACGGCGACCTCAACCAGTTCAAGAACCACGTGGCCAAGCTGGAAGCCTACCTGCAGCGGAATCCCCAGGACGTTGACGCCTGGACCGTGCTGGGCTTCGTAGAGCACTTTTCCGATCAGCGGGAACACGCTGCCGCGATATTCCTTCGGCTGCAGGATATGCCCAAAGCCGACCAGGAGATCGCAAAGATTTTCCTCGACGCCAAATCGCCAT
>JBJKSL010000292.1:0-3506 GCA_046704145.1 Phycisphaerae bacterium | reverse complement strand
CGGCTGTTTCCGAATCCCTAGCGCCACCGTAAAATGGGGAGAGAAAGCGCAGGTGCCAGGATGAGCAGTGAAACTGTAACCGTTAAGGGCGTTGTGCACGGTAGGACCATCGAGTTGGAACGAGAGTCCGGATTGCCGGACGGCCAAGAGGTGAAAGTGACCGTTGAGCCCGCATCCGGTGAGACTCCGGTTGCTCCGGGTGATGGCCTGCGCCGCTCGGCCGGCACATGGGCAGATGACGTCGCCGGGCTCGACGAGTACCTCGAATGGAACAGACGGCAGCGTAAGGTTGGTCGTCAAGGACGACAGCCATGAGCTTCCTCGTGGATACAGATATCTGCTCCGCCCACCTGAAGCAGAAGGGCGCCGTCAGCAGTCGGTTTATTCAGCATACCGGCCGATTGCACATATCTGCGATTACGCTCGGCGAGTTGTACGCGTGGGCTTTGAGGGCTGGTGCACCGTTGGTACGAGCCGAAGGGCTGAAAGAAATGCTCACGGACGTCCACGTACTGGCAGCCACTGGCGAGATCCAGGCGAGGCTGCTGGATTCTGGAAGACCTGCGCCGGGTATGGATCTGATGATTGGTGCTACTGCTCTTGTGCACAATCTGACCCTGGTTACCCACAAGGTTAGGGATTACGCCAACATCCCGGATTTGTGCGTGGCGGATTGGCTTTCTTGAAGGCTTCGCTTGCTTGCATTGCAGGCTGGTCGGGATCGATAGATGAAACTCTACACCAAATTCGGCGACGAAGGCGAGACGGCGTTGTGTGACGGGACACGCGTGTTCAAGAACGATCTGCGCGTTTGCGCCTACGGCACGGTCGACGAGTTGAATGCGATCCTGGGTTGGTGCCGGATTGCCGCTCGTGCAGAGATGGCCGACCGCCTGGATGCGATCCAGCAGGAACTCTTCGTGCTCGGCGCGCAGTTGGCTACGCCGGCCAAGTCGCAGTGCCTGCTCTCCAGGGGCATCGGCCCGGAGCACGTGCAACAGCTCGAAACGTGGATCGATGAGGCCACTGCTGCCGTTGAGCCGCTGCAGCATTTTGTGTTGCCGGGCGGATCCGAGTTGGCGGCACGGCTGCACGTCGCGCGTACCGTGTGCCGGCGGACGGAGCGTGAGGTCATTGCACTGCACCGGGTGGAGCCGGTGTCCCAGGACATCATCGTTTATCTGAATCGGCTGGGCGATCTGCTGTTTGCCTGGTCGCGGCAAGCCAACTGGCAGGCCAACTGCCCGGAAACGCAATGGATTCCCCAGAATCCGTAAGGAAACTCTGCACAATGAATGAAGCCGACCCCATGCACAGCGATCCTGTCCCGCCTTCGGAGGCGAGTCCCGACTCAGCCGCCTTGGCCGCAGCACCGGCTGAACCTGTTGACGCTGCGTCACCCGAGACTGCTGTTCCACCGGCGGCTGACCCTCTCGCGAGTCTGTCGCCAGCCGCCAAGGCGCAGCTGGAGAAACGCGCCCGCATCTTCGATCGCTGGATGATTGTGCTGGTTGTGTTGGCCTTGGGCGGTTCCTGTCTGCTCATCAGCGCCGGGCATGGGACCAAGGAAGGCATGCGTCCGTGGTCTCAGAATTCCGCACTGCGAGTGGTGACCCAACTGCTCAACTTCGAGTATGCCTATCCCACGCCGCGCGGAGTGGCGGTGAAGTGGCTGGCTCAGGGGCTTGGTGCCGCAGCAGCCCTGATGATCGCGGGCATCGCTTGGTATCTTCAACGACGCGACGCGGAGGATTTGGATGCCATTAGTGTGTCGAGGCGCTCCGCAGACGGTCGGACGAATTCACCGTTGGGGCGGATCCCGCCCGTGGCTGCAGCCCAGATCGCCCTGATTGCATTCGGTTGTTGGGCGATGCTCAGCTATCAGTGGTCTCGCTTCCCGGCCGGATCGCTCGGCGAGGGGATGCGGATTTTGTTCGTGATCATCTGGGCGGTGGCGCTCGGCCGCACTCTCACAGCAAAGGGGGCTCTGCGAGCCGCTGCCGGCATGGCTGGGGTCCTGGCTGTAACCGCCATCATCGGCTTGTGGTACCGCTTCGAACGCAACCCGGTGATGAGGCTCGAGTTCCCCATTGGCAACCCGATCTTCTTCGCTGCATGCATGATGCCAGCTCTGGCCCTCGGCATTGCCGGATTGGCCGGAGCACTGTCTTCACTGGCGAGAGGTCGTGCCGCCGATCTCCAGAGCTCATCTGCGGATTCCGCGCGGAAGGGGGCGGCGGACAGAACGAACACGTCGCCAATCCTGATTGCTCTCGGATCGATTGCGATCCTGGCTGTGGTGGGGTGGGCATTCGTGTTGACCGACAGTCGCTCGCCGGCGGTCGCTCTGCTGGTCGCGCTTTATGCCGGCCTGGTAACCCTGCTGGCAAGAGCCGCCTCTGCCCATAGGCGCCGCATGGTCGTTCTGGGCGGATTGGTCCTCGTGCTGATTGGATACGCAACCGTTGGACGGCCATGGCTTGCCGCTCAGCAGCGGCTCGACGCCGGCGGACGCGGTGCTTCGCTCCGCATGCGCTACCACACGTGGCAATACGCCCAGGACATGTTCCTGCAAAAGCCACTGACCGGCCAGGGGCAGGGGGCGTACCTGATCACCTCGCAGCAGATGGCGTACATGCCGCGCGACGAGTGGCACCGCAGCGACGCGGAAAAAGATCCGATCGCGTTCAACTCCGGGCTCGTCGGCCACGCGCACAACGAGTGGCTGGAGATTCTCGCCGATCTGGGGGCGGTCGGTTTCGCCTTGATGGCCACCGCACTCGGCCTGACCTTCTGGGCCGGCATCCGTGCCTATATGCGGGCCGCTTCTCCGGCTGAGCAGTGGTGTCTGCTCGGACTGCTGGTCAGTCTGCTGGCTATCATCGTTGAGGAGTGTGCCGACGTGGCCTTGCGCATTCCGGGCCTGCCGATCATCTTCTACACGGTGATCGGCCTGATCTGGGCCATGTCACAAGAGGGACCTATCCCGCATGTGAGCAGCCCGCCGATTCTCTCCGCCCGATTGCGACCTGTTGCATTCATCGCGATCCTGTTCGGCGCGATGATCATCTTTTCCACGGTTCACCGCGATTTCAACGGAGCCATCGCCGACGGCAAGGCGGAGGAGGCCATCCAAGGGCAGCAGTGGGATGTCGCTTTGGGCTATGCGAGTACGGCCGGTCAGGGCCGACTGGACATTGAGGACGTCATCTCTGCCGGCCTGCACGAAACCGATGCGGCCTATGGGGCTGCTGCTCATCGATTCGATCAGTTCCGTGCAATGCTTGCCCGTCAGGCGGATGCGGCGGTGGAAAATCGTGCCAATATTCGGTCCTTGGCGGAAGAGGATGTTTCCGTTTTCGACCGTTACTTCGGCCGCTGTCTGCAGGCCGGCCAAAGGATGCAGGCCATCATTCCAGGCATACGCTCGCTCTATGAGCGGCTGGGGCAGGCCGCACTCTTGAAGGCCCAGGTGGAATACTACAAGTCCCGCCTCGGGATGGAAC
>JBJKSL010000291.1:0-5118 GCA_046704145.1 Phycisphaerae bacterium | reverse complement strand
GCGGATCGTCGCGCGCTTCGCCACCGAGGTTGCCGTGCCGCTGATGATCGACTCCACCGAGCCACCGGTCATCGAAGAGTCGCTCAAGCTCGCGGGCGGCAAGTGCATCGTCAACAGCATAAACCTCGAGGACGGCGAAAAACGCTGCGAGGAGGTGCTGCCTCTGTGCCGAAAGTACGGTGCAGCAGTGGTGGCTCTCACTATCGACGAAGAGGGCATGGCCAAGACCGCCGACCGCAAGGTTGCCATCGCTCATCGCATCTTTAAGCTGGCCACCGAGCGGTTCGGCATGGCTCCCGGCGACATTCTCTTCGATCCATTGACCTTCACCATCTGTACCGGCAACGAGGACGACCGCCGCCTCGGCCTGGAGACGCTCCAAGCCATTCGTCGCATCAAGGCCGACCTGCCGCAGTGCCATATTATCCTGGGCCTGAGCAACATTAGCTTCGGCGTGAAGCCCGCAGTGCGGCACGTGCTCAACAGTGTCTTCTTGCACTATGCACGCGAAGCCGGTCTCGATGCCGCCATCGTGCACGCCGTGGGAATTCAGCCGCTGTTCAAAATCGACGAGAAACTTCGCGAAATCGCCCGCAAACTCATCTTCGATGAACGCGCCGACGGCTACGATCCGTTGGCCGATCTGCTGGCGCAGTTTCCTGAAGACGCTGCTCGTAAAGCTGAATCGCAGCGGCCAACCGTTACCGTTGAGGAGCGACTCAAGCAGCGCATCATCGACGGCGACCGCACCGACCTGGCCCGCGACCTTGAAGAGGCCATTGGCAAGTACCGGCCGTTGCAGATCATCAACGAGATTCTGCTGCCGGGCATGAAAGTAGTGGGGGAGCTCTTTGGGGCAGGCGAAATGCAACTGCCCTTCGTGCTGCAGTCGGCTGAGACCATGAAGGCTGCTGTCGCCTGGCTCGAGCCGCACATCGAGAAGACCGCCGACATGGGCAAGGGCTCGATCGTGCTTGCCACCGTCAAGGGCGACGTGCACGACATCGGCAAGAACCTGGTCGACATCCTGCTTACCAACAACGGCTACACCGTTTACAACCTCGGCATCAAGCAGCCGATCAACGCCATCATCGATGCCTGGGAACAGCACAAGGCCGATGCCATAGGTATGTCAGGGCTGCTCGTGAAGTCTACGCTGGTCATGCGCGACAACTTGGCCGTCCTGAACGAGCGAGGCTGCACTCCGCCCGTGATCCTCGGTGGGGCGGCACTGACCCGCAAGTACGTCGAGCAGGACCTGCGTCCGCTGTACGCCGGCCCGCTGTTCTACGCCCGGGACGCCTTCGACGGCATGAGCCTCATGGCCCGCATAGCCGAGGGCCAGGTCGAACGTGAAGCCCCGCGACACGCCGCCGCCGTTCCGTCAGACCCAAGTTCGGTAACCCCGGTGCCTCGCGTTTCCGAGCAACGTGCCGCGACCTCCACGATTGCCGCCGACGTGCCCGTGCCCACCCCGCCGTTCTGGGGTTCGCGCGTTGTCGAAAAGATCCCGCTGAAAGCGGCCCTGGCCTACCTGAACGAGGTCATGCTCTTCCAGGTGCAGTGGGAATACCGCAAGAAAGGCCGTCCGCAGGCCGAGTTCGACCGCTACGTCGACACCGAGGTCCGGCCCATCTACCGCGAACTGGTCGCCCGCTGCGAGGCCGACGGCATCCTCCAGCCGCGAGCCATCTACGGCTATTGGCCCTGCCAGAGCGAGGGCAACCACCTGTTCGTCTACGATCCGAACGACCGCAGCAAGGTGCTGGCCGACTTCGACTTTCCCCGCCAGCAGAAGGCCCCCGGCTTATGCATCGCGGACTTCTTCCGCCCGCGTGCCACCGGCGAGTACGACGTGATCGCCATGTCTATCGTTACGGTGGGGCGGCAGGCCAGTGAGGAGGCTCGCAAGTCGTTCGCGGAGAACCGCTATCGCGATTACCTGCACCTGCACGGCCTGGGCGTCGAAACCGCCGAGGCCCTGGCCGAATACATCCACAAGCAGATCCGCGTGGAACTAGGCATCGCCGGCAGCGACGCTCGCGACTTGCACGACCTGTTCAAGCAGGGTTATCAGGGCAGCCGTTACAGCTTCGGCTATCCCGCCTGCCCAAATCTCGCCGACCAGGAAAAGATGTGGCCACTGCTGCAGCCCGAACGCATTGGTGTCACGCTCAGCGAGGAGTACCAACTCGACCCGGAGCAGTCCACCTCCGCGATCATCGTCCACCACCCACAGGCGAAGTACTTCAAGGCCTGAGTGGCGGGGTGCACTGCGAGGACGAGTGCATCACTCCGGAGCGGTACTCGTCGTTCCTGCCTGCAGATGCTGCAGATTTGCACGCACCGCCTCCGGCGACCAGGCGAGGACGATCCAACCCTTGGTCACCGCCAGCGACGGGTTGGCCAACCCAAGCTGGCAGGTCCATACGCCGTCGGCTCCGCGCTTGACCTGCGGCGCCAGCCGAAACACAGGCTTACGCGGTGCAGGTCGCGTGTTCGAACTCGATCCCGTTGCCAGCTCCGAAGGCAGCGCGTCATCCTCATTCAGTGCGTCCTGCCACGCTGTCATCATGCCATCCACCGCATGTGCAGTCGCCCGCCAATCGCCGCTGACCTGAATCCACACCGTCCACAGCAACGGCAGCTTCAGCGGATGCGGCGGCCACGTATGCACGATGAAATGATCGCCAAGCTGGTCGAGCACCTCCGTCTCGGAGTCGAACCCGTATTGTCTCTGCACACGCTCCCACAGTCCGTGTACCGCACGTTGCTGGCCTTCGCTTTGGCTCTCCATGTAGCCTTGTCGCAACGTGCGAACCAGCGGCCCCAACGGCGTCCGCAAGACGAAATAACTGCTCGCCTCTTCCGGAATCAAAGCTGCCACTTCTGGTGACGCGTTCTCCCTTCCGGCAAGCCGAATGAACACGTCCTCGCCCGACCGCGCTTGCGCGACCACCAGGCTGCGAATCGCACGCTCGTCATGCCCGGTCGTCCACACGATCTGCTCGGCTTCCTGCAGGTTCAACGCCTTCAGCACGGCAGCAGGGCGGTCCTGTATCTTCGCCTCCAGACGCCGACGAAGACGTGCGAGGTCGGCATACAGTTCCAGCCCCGAATGCGACCCTTTCGCCCGCGCATGCGCCGACTTGAACCACTGATTGTCCCCCAGCGACAGCTTTCGCCCCTGCAGCACGTCCACCACACGTTCAAACGCGCCCGCACCGAAGCTCAGCACAAACTGCTCAGCGACCTGACCCCATTCAGCCGCCGCCCACGCCGGCAGGCGATCGTCCACCAGCCGATTGCACGTCACGCCATGCACCTGCCGAGGCGTTATTGTGCCGTGGTCGGCATCCGTGTAGGTGGCCAGCAGATCGCGAATCCGCCGATCGACTGCGGTCTCGATGCCTCGGCTCTCGATGACCATTGCCGCCTGCAACTGCTCCAGCCGGAAAACGCCCGGCTTGATCTCCTTCGAGCTGATGTCCAGCAGCATGGCCGTGTGCGGCCGCCGCCATAAAATAGGCACCGTGCCGATGACGTCCGCGGCTATGCGACCATCATGCGGAATCAGGCCCATGCCCTTCAGCGTGATCAACCACGAGGCCAACTGGTCGGCCGTCCCGCCAACGCCCGTCGTGAGCATCTCCGGCGACGGCCGGCCGAAATACGCGACCATCACGTCGGCCGGCACGCACGATTCCAGCGGCCGAAATGCTTCCGCCGCATACGCCGACGAGCACCACAGAAGTGCGAAAGCGAAAGTGCAAACGTGTGAAAGTGCGAACGTGCGAAGGTGCGAAAGTGCGCACGCACGCACGCTCCGCAGATTGAATAGACGCCGGGTGCCCCATCCCTTGTACTCAAGGGGTGGGGGATATGCAGCCCCTCTCCCGCCGCTTGCGGCTTCGCACTCTCCGGCTGAGGGACATTCACTAAACACGTCGGTTGCCCCATCCTTTGGTACTCCAAGGGGTGGGGGATATGCACTCAACTTGCAGGCGCCGGCGTCGCGTTCAATCTGTGTTAATCCGCGCAATCTGCGGACATCGCCTGTATCGCTCTCGCTCCTGCGCTTTCGCACTTTTCCACGTTCTCACTTTCTCTCGAAGTTGCCAATATCATCCGCGGTGCCGCTCTCGCTGTCCGGACCGACGCTCCACAGGTCGTACGACGCCTGGTTAATCTCTCCCGGCTGCAGATACTTGATCTGGTGCCCCCACGGGTCCTTGAACGACCTGTGGTCCTTGACGTACGGCCCGGCCCACTTCTTACGAAGCTCTTCATCCCTCGGCTGATCGACGAGATCATCAAGCTTGCTGGGATACTTGCCCACGTCCATTCTGTACGTATCGATGGCCATCGAAAGCGGACCGGATGCGCCGACCATGCTCTTGGCCAGCCTGATTTCCGGAGTACTCTCCTGGACTGCCGCAGGCTTTTCTCTCCCGCTTTCCTCCTCCTGCTCTTCCAGCGTGTCGTTCTCTACGCCCGCTTTTCTCAAGAGTTCCTTGGCGTTGTCGAGTTCCGCGTCGAATCCGGAGGGGGACATGAACTCAGTATGGCCGTCCAGGTACAGCACATTTACGCCCTCGCCGTTGTTCACTTCCGGCTTCTCATAGGCGATGATGATTCGCTGATCCATCTCCGTGGTGACACCCGCACCGATGTAAATGTACGAGCCGTCATCGCCCGGATTCGGGTCCGCCGGAGCTATCAGCGTCCTGTGAGTGATCACACCCTCTTTGACCAAGGTATTCAAATCAGGCGGCAGCTTCGAGTCGTGACCTGCTGCATAGACACTCGCCGCCGTCCCGATGCATTTGAGATTCGCCGCACTGACCGTCCGCTTGGACAACGCTCGCGCCCGACTCAGTGATGGCAGCAACACCGACACCATCATTGGCATCACCATCGCGTTCTGTCCGAGAGCCGGCAAAACCGTGGGCACTGCCCCGTACGAGGTCCACACCTGCCCATCGGCGGTCGTCGCCGAGCCGGAAACATTGTCAAACAGGTGTTTCGCGATCGTCGGCAGCGAGGGCAGCATCGAAATGTTCAACTCCAGGCCCTCTTGCTCTCCCATGACCACCAAAGCCGCCGAGAGGGGCAGCG
>JBJKSL010000290.1:0-2588 GCA_046704145.1 Phycisphaerae bacterium | reverse complement strand
TCCGGCTTGCCGTTGACGGTGAGCACAAGACGGTCCAGCTTGTCAGCCATCTTGTGGACGGAGACGGTGGTGTCGACGCCCTCTCGGAAGAAGAGCAACTGACGATCCATGTCCACCGACTTGGCTTCGCGGAAGGGCGCGCTCGTCAGCAGGAGCAGATTCCAGGGCGCGATCATACTGCCCACCACGAAGATCGCTGCCAGCCCGCCGCCGCCCGCCAAGGCCAGAGTTGCCGGCTTCCACGACGCCGGCCGGGAGCGCATCAGCAGGTATACGCCTACCGCCCCGTTGGCCAGAGCGGCCGCGGTAATCGAGCCGCGGATGCCCAGCACCTCGCCGCGAATCAGCACGAAGCCTGCCAGCATGCAGCCGACGATCGTGCCCACTGTATTGATTACGTAGACGCGGCCGATGGCCTCGCCGGCGCCGTCGTACTTGCCGCCCGCCACGCGAGTCATCAGCGGGAAGGCCGCGCCCATCAGAAACGTGGGCACAGCGGTCACCGCAACGACCATCAGGAACTGCATCACGACGACTGAGGTGTAGTTCTGGTGATAGGTGGTAACCAGGTCCTGAGCGATGGCCGGAATCCAGCCGTGGATCGGCTCGATGGCTGCTGCCGACAGGCCGATACCGAATTCGAGCAAGCCAAGCACGGTCAGCGGCCGGGCCAAACGGTCCACGTAACGGGCAACCGCCAGGCTGCCCAAGCCGAGGCCCATGATGAACGCCGTCAGAATGCAGGTGAAGCCGTACGTGCTCGAGCCGACCGACATTACCAGGGCCCGCGTCCAGGCGATCTGGTAAGTCATGCTCGCCAGGCCGGAGACCGCCGCTGCGAGCAACGCAAGCTGGGCGGCATGCCCGGGACTGATGCCAGCCGCTTTCAGCTCCGGGGCGACACTGCCGCGCGCCGCTGACTTCTTGCTCTTGGGCGGCGTCGTCGTCACAAGTTCTTCTACCTTTACAGGCGTTGATTCATCACGCTTGCTACCCAGCAGAAGTAAACCGAGGCCGCCAATCGCGCCGTTCAACACTGCCGCCACCCAGGTCGTGTGCGTCAGCCCCATCATCGGCATCAGCATGAAGCCGGCCAACGCACATCCCACCGTGGCCCCGACCGTGTTCATCCCGTATAGCCAACCGGCCGACCGCCCCAGCAGCCGGCCCTCGCGGGTGACGTAGGTCATCATGACCGGCAGCGTCGCTCCCATGCAGGTGGTCGGCACGATCAGCACCAGCAGACTCACCGCAAACCGCACGGAGGTCAGCACCCAGGGCGTGGTCATCACATGCGGGTACAACGCGCGATACAGCGGGTCGGCGGCACCCATGAGTATGGGTACCAGCAGCGCGTAAGCCCCGATGGCCAACTCCAGGCCGGCATACACGCGGCCCGGCTGCCGCAATCGCCCGCTACGGCGGCTGGCCAGATGCGAGCCGAGGGCCAGCCCCGCCATGAACGAGACGACCACCGTCGTGATCGCATAGGTGGTCGAGCCCAGCAGCAAAACCAACTGCCGAGTCCACACAACCTCATAGATCAGCGATGCACAACCAGAAAAGAAGAAGAGAAGGTAGACCCACAGAGTCATTTAGCCTCCGGTCGGTTAGCAGGCTGGGGCAAAAGCGCAAAGGCGGACCAGATTTCCCAAGCGACGCCGTAACTGATTGTACCCCAACCAGCCAGGGTGATGGAAGTCCGCAAACCCCGCCCCGAGTTGAGGTTGGAGACAGCTCATGCTCTTCTGTCGAGAACGCGGGTTCATCTGCCCCCCATCAAATCGGTGGTTGCCACGGCCGTGGGCGTGCTTCCCGCGCGTGAGGGAGCCCTCCTCGCACACGCGTACGCGCCTTCCGCGCGCGTGGGAGCCCTCCCCACGTACGTGAACGCGCCTGCCGCGCGCGAATGGGGGCGCTATTCATACGAATGGTGCCCCCATTCGTTCGTGGGTCCCCGCCGCTTGCGCGAATCAGCCGCCCGAACGGACGAGAAAACGGGGGGGAAGCGATCCGGGACGCGAGCGTAGGGGGGCCTTGGGCTACTTGGCTGGGTCGATCAGGCCGGCGTTGCGGGCGATCTTGATGGCTCGCTCAATCACTGGCCACGTTGCCTCAGGCTTGCCGGCTTCCTCGAAACGTTTCACCAGGTTTTGCAGGCTGATCATGAAGTTCCTGCCGAAGGCAGCAGGGAGAGTCTCTACCAATCGTCCGTAAATCTCGACGGCTTCGGCGGCGGCGTTCAAGGCCTCCTCGCGCTGGTCGAGTTCGCCGAACGTGGTGCTGAGGTTGTTCAGGCATCCGGCCAGATATGGCAGGAACGCGTCCGGACGGGTGGCGGCTAGGGTGCGGCAGATGTCTACACTTTCGGTGGTTGCGGCCAGTGCCTCCTCCCGACGACCGAGTTCAATGAGCCCAGTCCCGATAGTGTTCAAGCTAATGGCCAGATATGGCAGGAAGACATCGGGGCGAGCGGTGGCGAGGTTGCGGTAGAAGTGGACGGCATCGGTGGCGGCGTCCAAGGCCTCCTCACGACGGCCGAGAGCGCTGAGGCTGGTGCCCAGGTTGTTCAGGCTACCGGCCAGATC
>JBJKSL010000289.1:0-4394 GCA_046704145.1 Phycisphaerae bacterium | reverse complement strand
TGCCTCTTTCTCACCCCCGTGCTTACACTTTACTGCGACCTTATGGGCGTCCTGGGTGGTTGGCTCATCAGCGTGCCGGTCTTCAACATATCCAATCAGGATTACTGGGGCTACACGCGGGCCGCGGTAGAGACGTGGGACGTGTGCAGCGGCCTGTTCAAGGCCGTCTTCTTTGGAGCCACCATCGGCCTGATTTCCTGCTACAAAGGCTTCCACTGTCGTCAGGGAGCTCAGGGAGTGGGCCAGGCTTGCACGGAAGCGTTCGTCAGTGCGTTCATGGTGATCCTCGTACTCGACTTCTTCCTCGGGCTGTTCCTCAAAGGACTCTATGAATCCATTTGGGGCTTTAAGGTGGTTTTCTAAAACGTGGCCGATTCCGACAAGCCCATCATCGAGCTGCGAAAGGTCGAAAAACGATTCGGCCCGCTTGAGGTGCTGCGCGGCATCGACCTTTCGCTGCAACGCGGCCACACTACCGTCGTCATCGGCGAGTCCGGCACAGGCAAAAGCGTGCTGCTCAAGACTATGCTGTGTCTGATTCGCCCTGATTCCGGCACGGTCTTCGTTGACGGCCAAAGAATCGACAACCTGCGTGAGCGCGACCTGGTTCCCATCCGACGGCGGTTTGGCTATCTCTTCCAGATGGGGGCTCTTTTCGATTCGCTGACCTCTGGCGAGAACATCGCCTTCCCACTTGCCGAGCACACCAAGCTCTCCCCCGACAAAATCAAGGAGATCGTCACCAAGAAGCTATGCCTGGTGGGGCTGGACGGCATCCAGAACAAGCGGCCGGCCGAACTCTCCGGCGGCCAACGCAAACGCGTCGCCCTCGCGCGGGCCATCGCCCTCGACCCAGATATTATTCTCTATGACGAGCCCACCACGGGCCTCGACCCGATTCGTTCCGATTCGATCAACGACCTGATCATCAAACTCAAGCAAGAGCTGCAGATCACCAGCGTGGTGGTCACGCACGACATGACCAGCGCGTTCAAGGTAGCCGACCGCATCCTCATGTTGCACCACGGCAACTTCATCGTTGACGGTACGCCGGATGAGATCCGCAACTCCCCGGATCCGCACGTACGCCGGTTCATCACTGGAGAGGCCGGACCCGAAGAAGACGTCCCGCCGGGGTGCGAGGACGTAGATACCGAAGTCAAGGAGACAGAGCATGACTGACCGTGCCCGCAATGCCCTGATAGGACTGTTCGCACTGGGCGGCATACTCTGTTTGACGGTCCTGGTGATGCTCTTCGGCCAATCACGCGGACTGTTCCAGCGAGAATATGTCATAACCGCAAGGTTCGGCATCGAGCAGACTCCCAACCTGCGTTCCGGAACGGAGGTTTACCTTTCCGGCGTGCTCGTCGGCAATGTGGGCGAGGTCAGACTGGTCGATCTCGATAGGCCAAGCCTGGGAGTGATGGCTGACTTGTGGATCGATCAGAAGTACAGCGTGCCCAAAGGTTCAGTCGCCGACGTGGAAACCCCTCTCATGGGCCAATCGATCGTTTCCATCAAGCCGCCCGTCGCCTCCGCCACTCAGCCTGTGGCCCTGCTGCCACATGATGGCACTGCTGAAATACGCGGCGTCACCACCGGCCCGCTGGACAACATCCTGAATCCCAAGATGCAGGCCACGCTGCAGAAGACCACTCAGCAGGTGGGCGACCTCGCTGCGGCCCTAACGCCAACAGCGGAGGCACTGACCGAACTGCTCCAGCAACGCTCCATCGGCCAGGTGCAGAGCACTGGAGTAACGCCCAACCTCTCCACCGCGGTTCAACGCCTGTACCTCACGCTTACCCATATCGACGAGGTCATCGGCAACCCCGCCGTACGCAGTAACCTCGAGCTGACCCTCCAAAACTTCCGCCAGGCCAGTGAAGGCGTGAAGGTGGCCGTCGGCGATCTCCAGCAGTTCAGCGTCCAGGCCAAGGACGTGGCCACCGCAGCTCGCGGAACCATCGTCAAGGTCGACGATACTGTCGTGCTCACTCGTCAGCGCATCGACGAACTCGGCGGCAAGCTTATCACCGATGCCGACAAGCTCTCGCGCCTGCTCGATTCGTTCGTGCAGGTGGGCGAGTCCCTGGCTCACGGCGAAGGCACCGCCTCTCAACTCCTGCACAACCCGAAGCTCTACGACGAACTGCTGCTCACCCTCCAGAGATTCGGCCAGGCCGCGGCGGACATGCAGGCCCTCATCAAGCAGTGGCAGGCCGGCGGACTCGGCGTGAAACTGCAGTAGAAGAGTGCAGAAAGGGGTTCTGCCGATGGATGCGAAGTACAAGCTGCGCGTTTTGTGGGCTTTTGCAGCCGGGCTTGCTGGTGCCTGCAGTGTGTCGCCGTCATGGGCGGTTGAGATTCGCGGGACGGTGCCTGCCAGCATGCCGGCGGGTGCGGTTGTGGCCGTGCCTGTGAATGTGCCGGAGCAGGTGGCGGAAGCGCCGGCTCTCACGGGGTTGCTTCGCATTGGCGATGGCCAGCCTCTGCGCGTGTCCGTGCAGGGCGAGCCGGCCGATACTGCTGCGGGCACGCCGGCGCGGGCGTGGTTCACCTGCAAGGTTGATCCCGCCATGGCCGGCAAGCCGGTAACGATAGAGATCGATCCCGCGGCGGTGAAAGCGGACGGCGATGCGTACAAGATTGGCTATACCGATCCGCTCGTGAAGGTCGCCTCGCCCGACGGCGATCTGGTGCTCGCATACCGCCACGGTAAGCCTGACCCGTCGTGGAGATATCCACTCACCAGCTTCATCCACCCGCTGATCGGCCTGGACGGCGAAGTCCTCACCGACTGCATCACCAAGGACCACCCGCATCATCGCGGCGTGTTCTGGGCGTGGGTGCGGATCCAGCACAATGGCAAGAGCATCGGCGAGTGGTGGATTCCGCGAGACCTTGTCCTCGAAGCACACGATTTGAAGACGTCCACCGGGCCGCTGTTCGCGGAATTCAAAGCCAGGCACTACTGGGTATATCATCCTGCTACTGCCGGCACGTCCGCGGAAGGGCTTGCCTCGGGCGACCGTCTAATCGACGAGATGGTGGTCTGCCGCGTGTTCCAGACCACTAATGCCGGCCGTGCAATCGATGTGGACCTGACCATGACAGGCCTTGTTGACGGCTTGGCTATCGGCGGGCAAACAGATTTTAACAAGGGCTACAGCGGACTTACTGTGCGTTGGGGCTCGGATGCTACCCACAGCGGCAAGACGCGCTCGCCCAGGGTCGTGGCCGATGGCAAGTTCATCGCCAGAGACACGAACCATCTGGTCGCACACTGGATTGACTGGACCGCAGTGTTCGACGGCAAGGACGGTGTGCCGCTCAAGCACCGCAGTGGTGGGGCGGTGTTCGTACATCCATCGCATCCGCCGTTGCCAGCTTCGCCGCCGGAATGGATCACCCGCAATTACGGCCCGATCAACGTTGCGTATCCGGGTCTGAAGATGCTCGATCTGCCGAAGGGCAAGCCGGTGCGGCTGCGCTACCGCATTTGGCTGCATCGCGACAACGCCGGGCCAGCGAACGTGGCCGGGCAGTATGCGGCCTATGCCGCCGACTGGAATTGGCAGAAAACGCGTCAGTGAGGCACGCGAAGACAGGAGATCACCTTGAGTTCCAAGCGAACTGGGCATTACGTCGTCAGCACACACTGGGATCGCGAATGGTATCAGTCGTACCAGCACTATCGCTTTCGATTGGTCAAGCTCATGGACGAGTTGCTGGACGTCATGCAGCGAGATCCGCACTTCCGTTACTTCCAGATGGACGGCCAGAGCATCCCGGTTGAGGACTACCTCGAGATCCGACCGGAGCGCGAGGACGAGATCCGCGACATGGTCGAAGAGGGCCGTCTTCGCCTGGGGCCGTGGTACGTGCTGCCCGACGAGTTTCTGGTCAGCGGCGAGTCCATCATCCGCAACCTGCAGATGGGCATCGCCGTGGCCTCGCACTACGGCCGACCGTCGCGGGTTGGTTTCTGCTGCGACATGTTCGGCCACAACTCGCAGTTGCCGCAGATCTTCCGCGGCATGGGCATCGACAATGCCTTCGTCTGGCGAGGCGTGAACGAGTCCACGCACGGCGGCATGTTCCGCTGGCAGGCTCCCGACGGCAGTGAGATCATCGCCTACCGCTTCAGCCCCAAGTTCGGATACTGCACGTACGACTACCTCGTGCGGGCTTCGCAAAAACCTGACGAGGTCGTGCCGATTGAGGCAACCACGCCTCGTTTGCTGGAACTGGTCGATTTCGAGTGCGGCCGCACGCCCACCGACGCGTTCCTCATCTTTGATGGCGGCGATCACCTCGAAATCGACGCGAACGCACCACAAATCCTGGACCGCGCGAACAAGGAACTCAAAAACGCTGAGATCGTGTTC
>JBJKSL010000288.1:0-4607 GCA_046704145.1 Phycisphaerae bacterium | reverse complement strand
GCCTGGAGTGCGCGAACAAGACCGGCTGCCCCGGCCTGCGTATCGAATCGACCGATTACGGGCCGAAGATCGGCACGGACCTGTCGTGGTGCGTGAATGACGGTGGGTGCGCGAAAATCGAGGCCTGCCCCTCGTTCGAGGAAGTGACCATTATTCGTCGCCGCACACCGACACCGCGCGGGCACAACATCAATCTCGACGACATCCCCGAGCCGCAGCACGTGTGCGTCGGGACGCGGGATGCGGGACGCGGGTCACAGGATACCGGAAATCGAGCCGCGGGGTTTATCCCCGCGCGTGCACACGCATTCGACGGCGATGCCTGGCGGGCGTGGATTACCGGCGTCGGCGGCATGGGCATCGGCACGGTGACGAGCATCCTGGTACACGCCGGCCGCCACGAGGGCTACCACGTCCAGTTCAGCGACAAGAAGGGTCTGGCCATTCGCAACGGCGGCGTCTATTCGCAACTGGTATACAGCCGACCCGAGCGACCGGTGGGCATGACCGTATCTTACGGCAAGGCGGACCTGCTGCTGGGCGTGGATCTGCTGGAAGCGGCGCGGGCGGTGGATGGGCGAGCCGCCTTCCGCGTGGCCGATCCGCGACGCACGTCGGCGGTAATCAATCTGGATTGCACACCGACCATCCTGATGCTTATGGGCCGGCAGAACATCGACCCGGACGCACTGCAGACCACCATAAAGACTGCCACACGCTCTGACCGATACTTTGCGGCGAGCGTGTCATCTCTTTGCGAGCGCATATTTGGCACCAAGCTCTACGTGAACATCGTCATGCTCGGCGTGGCCTGGCAGCGAGGCCTGATCCCTGTCTCGCTGGAAGCCATCAAGGACGGCATCCGCAAGTCGGTACGCGCGGACCTGGACAAGAATCTGCGTGCGTTCGACGTCGGCCGCAAGTTTGTGACCAGTCCGGAGCTGTTCGGCGAGATCTTCAACGAGATACGAACGACAGATTCGCTGGCCAGGGTCGTGCGCGCCAAAGCGGCCTACTTGAACATGCGGCTGCTGGGTTCGCGGCGGGCACTGCGCGGCGATCGGGCGGGCAGCTCCGGCCGGCGACGTCTGCCTGATACCAAGGTGGCTCGTGCGTACAAGCACATGACGTACACGACGCTGCGGGCCTGTCGCGAGCTCGACCGTCAGACCATGCGGGACATCGCCCTGCGTATCTACGACCTGATCCAGTGGGGCGGGCTGCGTTACGCACAACGCTACGTAAAACGCGTGCGACGCACCTTCCTGGCCGACCACGAGAAGCACGGTTTCGCGGCCACCAAGGCGGTGGTCTGGAACCTGGCCAAGCTCATGCTGATCAAGGACGAGTTCTATGTGCCGTATTTGCTGACCAGCTATGAGAAGCTCCGCCGCGACCGGCAGCGATATAATGTGAACCCGGCCAACGGCGATCGCATCAAGTATCGCCGCACGTTCCACCCGCGCATCTTCGGGCTGAAGATCAACATTCGCGTGCCGCACTGGTCGCTGTATATCATGCGAAGCCTGCGGTTCATGCGGCACGTGATCCCGTGCTATCGGCGGGACGAACGGCAGTTCCTGGCGTGGTATGAGAACATCGTTGACGGCCTGCAGCTTAACGACGACGCGAATTACGCGCAGTGGGTCGAGCTTTTGCAGGCGGTCGGCAACGTCAACGGCTATGCGGAGTATCGCCGGCCGCGGATGGAAGCCGCCCGCGCTCGCGTGGATCAGTTGATGGCTGCGATCCGACGGCTGGAGGCAGCGGGCACGCGGACAAGCCTGACCGGCTAGGGCGAGGCATTCGCCCCTTTGTTGTAGCGACAGGCTGCAGGTGTTCCCGTGGTTTTGGGCTGTTCCAGATGCTGTGCGCATCCGTGGGACTGCTCTAGTACAGAAGGAATTCCAGAGCTTGGAGTCTCTGGTTTATAGGGAATTACGACAAACAGAGTGGGAGACTTGGTCTATGTTGCGGAAAATCCGATTCAACACGCGCTGGGTATTGTTGTTGGCGGCTGGCGGCGTACTGCTGCAGGCGCCGACTTGCGTCGATATCGTTCAGACTGGGCTTCTGGCCTTCCTGGCCGGCACGACTTACTTCCTGGCCAGCAACGTCTGATACCCGTCCGGGTATTGTTGTGCGCGGCGGCGCGGGGATGAACCTCCTACGAAGAGGACTGGGGTCGCCGCGGGGGACGTAAGTTTCGAAAAGAGACCGATGATCTTGGAGCGAACATTCGAAAGCCCAGGGCAAGCCTGCCCTGGGCTTTTTGCATACTTTTCGCGGAGCGCTTGAATAACCGAGAGCAGAGTAAAGGACCAGAGTCACGACACCTGCTCCATGTGCGACACGCCCTCGGAGGGCCTGCGCGGCTCGATCTCCGGCTGGCCCAGGCGGCACACCGCTTCAGCACTTACCAGAGCGTCAAACTCGTCGGAACGCATGACATCCTCGAGCACAACCTGCTCGCGAATCGTGCGACCGGCTCGCGACGCGCGGGCGGCCAGATGCGAGGCCCGCTCGTAACCAATCACCGGCACCAGGGCGGTGGCTGCCGCCGTCGATGCATCTACGTGCGCGCGACACTGGGCCTCGTTGGCCTGCAGACCATCCACACAGAACCGCCGAAGAATCTCGCATCCGCCAGTGAGCAGATCGATGCTGTCCAGCAGGCAGTGGGCGACCAGCGGCAGGAACGGATTGAGTTCGAGGTTGCCGGCCGCGCAAGCTGCAGCCAGCGTGGAATCG
Source organism: Phycisphaerae bacterium (assembly GCA_046704145.1). Classification (GTDB taxonomy): domain Bacteria; phylum Planctomycetota; class Phycisphaerae; order UBA1845; family PWPN01; genus JACQVT01. The sequence goes on along the minus strand of JBJKSL010000288.1, from coordinate 1,856 downwards.
TAACCCATCACCAGCATCGCAACCTGGCTGACCGCTTCAGGAATCACCGGGTTGATCTTGCCGGGCATGATCGACGAGCCCGCCTGCCGCTGCGGGAGCACGATCTCGGCCAGTCCCGACTGCGGCCCCGAGGACATGAGCCGTAGATCGGAAGAGATCTTCAGCAGGTTGGTCGCGCAGGACTTGAGGATGCCCATAACCTCAACGAAGACGTCCGCATTTTGCGTGGCATCGATGAGATTTTCCGCCCGTGCGAATCCGATCCCGGTGGCACTGCGAAGCTCCTCGCTGACCCGGAAGATGAACTGCCGCGGCGCGGTCAGGCCGGTGCCGATGGCCGTGCCGCCCAGATTGATCACCCGCAGGCGTTCCTCGCACTTGTACACTCGCCAGCGATCGCGATTGAACGCCTCGGCATAGGCTCCCATCTCGCGGCCGAGGGTGGTCAGCACCGCGTCCTGCAACTCGGTACGGCCCACCTTGACCACGTGAGCGAAACGTTTTTCGTTTATCTGGAAGGATTCCTGCAGCAGGACCAGTTGGTCCTCCAGCTTGTGCAGCAAGACGACGGCCGCCAATCGCAAGGCGGTCGGATAGGTGTCGTTGGTGCTCTGATGGCGGTTGATGTCGTCGGTGGGCGAGATGTCTGCATACGTCCCCGGCGACTTTCCGAGAAGCTGCAGTGCCCTGTTGGCCAGCACCTCGTTGACGTTCATGTTCAAGCTGGTCCCCGCTCCGCCTTGCAGGAGGTCGACGCGAACGTGCTCGGTGAGCAGTCCCTCAGCCATCTCCCGACAGGCCCGCTCGATGGCTTCGGCCTTGGCCGCCTCCTCCGCCCATACGCCGAGCTCGCCGTTGGTACGCGCGCAAGCCAGCTTCACCTTGCCGAACGCGGCAACGAGTTGGGGATGCACCGGCCGATGAGCGAGCGGGAAGTTCTCGATGGCCCGGGCGGTGTGTATACCCCAGAGAACGTCGGCGGGTAGTTCGAGACTGCCTAGAAAGTCCGATTCGGTTCGAGATGGCACGTGCATACCTAACTGTAGTCGCTCGCGATCATCCGCAGGAGCAACTTGTGAGTCTGAGCGGCTTGTTTGGGGATCCTCAGCCATTGTGCATTCGCAAAATGCCTCAAAATCAGTCAGAACGCCGGCGTACGCGGGTGTCTACTGTCCCGAGGCCAGTTCCTCGAACAAAATGGCCATGCGGCGGTCGGCGGCTTCCGCCCGGTGAATAGCAGACAGCAGCATCTGGCGACCTTCGGCGGTGGCGAACTGCGTACGGGCGATTTGCTCGTCGCTCGAGGGCTGCAGGTGATCGATGACCGCCTGGCAGCAACCGAGCACGCTGTCGATCAACGGCTGGCTCTCTGCGGGCACGATCTCACGGATGGACAGCAGAAAGGCCTTGGCACTCTGGCGGCCCGTGACGATGAAATCCGCGTGCTGGCGATGCTCGCTCCAGCTTGGGTCGAGGTCGGGACTGCCGAACTGGCCGGTGGTCAGCCAGTCCTCCCAGGCATCGAAGGCCGCCGGGCCGGTGATGATCGATGGAGTGTTGATCCCCGCCACCACCGGTGCATAGGGGGCGTGATTCAGATAGGAGTCTGCGTGACGTATAGCTGTCTCAAAGAGCTTGTTTCGCGGCGGCAATTGTGGTTCGCAACTCTCAACCACGTAGCACTGCAGCGCCGGGCCAGCCAGTGGTACGAGTTGTCCGCCCGTCCAAAGCGTAACGCCGTGCAACACGTCATCCACAACGGCGGTAATCACGCCCCAGAATCTGCCACTCACGCCCGGCCAACCCTGCCAGGCGAGTACGGGCTGGCCGTTGTCGACGGCCGCGCCGATCAGCGG
>JBJKSL010000287.1:0-3354 GCA_046704145.1 Phycisphaerae bacterium | reverse complement strand
ACGCATGAGCGACATCATCACCTGTGTGGACCGGTTGAACCGCTGGGTCATGGGCATCATGGAGGTGGCTCGGCGCGACCCGACGGCAACCAAAGAGCTGGATGTGATTCCTTCCGTTCGGCGGGCGACCGAAGCTGTCACGGAGGAGATTGCCGCCAAGGAGATCCAGCTCGTCGTGGAGTTGCCTGACGGTGCGGTGGTTTGTGCGCACGATCCGGGTACACTCGAGCATGCTCTTATCGCCATGCTGGTCAACGCCATCGAAGCCTCACCGCTTGGTGGAAAGCTGCAGGTGAACTTGTCCGTAGCCGACGCGGTTGAGCCCCGAACCTGCATAATCGCGGTGAAGGATCACGGTACGGGCCTGCCCGCCGATGACCCCGAGCGGATTTTCGAGTTCTCCTACTCGACCAAGCAAAAGGGAATGGGATTGGGCCTGGCCTTGGCCCGGCAGGGTCTTTTGCGACAGGGTGGATCGACCCACGCGTTCAACAACCCCGAGGGCGGGGCCACCGTGTGCGTGGAGCTGCCACTCCAGACTGAAGTGCCCATAAACGAAGCTGCTGTACTTGGTGGCGACGCGGAAATAGCATCGGGAGTGAGGAACTGAATGCCCAAAGTACTGATTGTTGAGGATGAGGTCAGCCTGGCGCGCTCCATGGGCGACGCCCTCGGCAGTGCCGGTCACGAGGTTCAACTGGTGCACGTGGGCGAGCGCGTGATGGCCAAGTTTCGCGAATTCTCGCCGCAGATCGTGCTGCTGGATGTGCGGCTGGGCGGCGTGAGCGGGCTCGACCTGCTGGAGTCCATCAAGGCCGAGGCTCCCGACACCGAGGCCATCGTGGTCACTGCCTACGGTAGCGTTGAGGTCGCCGTCGACGCCATGAAGAAGGGGGCCGCAGAGTTCCTCACCAAGCCCATCGATCTGGATGTCCTTATTGCGTCACTCGATCGCGTGTGGGCTTCCTCGCAGGCCAGGCGCAGGCTGGAGCAGTTCCGCAACGTGCAGGACGGCCAATTACGCCACGTGCAAATCCTCGGCGAGTCGCCACAGATTGCGCTGGTCCGCCGCCAGATCGAGCGGTTGGTGCAACGTGCCGCCGCCGCCAGCAACGACATGCCCGCCATCCTGCTGACCGGAGAAACCGGCACCGGCAAAGACCTTGTGGCCAACTGCATTCACGCGATGCTGCCGGCCCGGACCGGCCCTTTCGTGGCTCTCAATTGCAGCGCCGTGCCGCGCGAGCTGTTCGAGTCGGAACTGTTCGGCCACCAGAAGGGAGCATTCAGCGGAGCCACCGGCGACAAGCCCGGCCTGTTTGATACAGACGACGGAGGCACGCTCTTCCTCGACGAAGTGGGCGACATGCCGCTGGAACTGCAGCCCAAGCTGCTGAGAGCTCTCGAGACCCGAACCGTTCGCCGAGTGGGCGAAACCCGCAGTCGGTCCTTTGATCTCTTCCTCATCGCTGCAACCAATCGCGAGTTGGAAGCGCAAGCCAGTTCCGGCCGCTTTCGTCAGGATCTCTACTATCGTCTCAACGTCGTCAACATCCAGTTGCCGCCGCTTCGCGAGCGGGCCGACGACGTGGAGTTGCTCGCTAACCACTTCCTGTCGCAGTTGGCCGTCAAGTACGGCATGTCCGACCTGAGCCTGCATGACGGAGCACGCCAGCGACTGCGCGAGTACTCCTGGCCCGGCAACGTGCGCGAACTGCAGCACGCTTTGGAGGGCGCCACACTGACCATTGCGGGTTCAACCATCGAGGCCAAGGATCTGCCGCTGCCCACCGCAGCCGACCCTGTGCGGCGGGCCGTACGCTCGCTGGATCACGATCGGCCGATCGACCTGGAGGAGATCGAGAAAGAACTGATCCAATTGGCTCTCGCCCGCACGAACGGCAACGTCTCTGCCGCTGCAAGACTGCTGTCCATCGGTCGTGAAGCTTTGCGGTACAGATTGGGAAAATTCAACCTGGCCTCCGACGCCGATTAACAAGAGGGTCTCACAAGCCCGTGTGGGACCGGCTTCCAGCCGGTCTGATTTCAGGTTTTGCTACGGCAACGCACAATGTCTTTGTACAAGGTCTACACCTGGGAATACCGCCTCGAAGCCAAGCCGTACGACAAGATTGTCGACGTGCTGGAAGCCTTCTTCGCTTCCTACCCCGGCGGCGACTACACCTGCGAACGGCGAGAAACCTATCGGCTGAATTTCCGCCGCGGCGAATGGAAGAAGGGCCTCTTTGGATTGGCGGACTATCTGGTGCCCGCCGCTCTGCAGAAAGGCGTCTTTGCTCGTTGGCCGCTGATCGTGTACGTGCTTGTTCGGCCGGCGCCGGAGCTGTTCCTGGTGACCGTGCGGTATGAACTGCATCTGCCGCGTTCGGTGCCCAAGCTGATCGATCGGGTACAGGCTACGGTGGACCAGTATTGCCGCAAGGAGTTGGATGACTTGGCGGCCTATCTGGCCGAGTGCACTGGCTCCAAGGAGTTGCCGCGCATCGTTAACGGTGTCTAATCGCCGCTACTTGTGCTGGTGCCGACAATCCAGAGCGAGTTTTTCAAGTGCCGCTTTTGAGTTGCCCGGCGGAGGCATCTTTCAGGCCCAAAATCGGCCTTTTTACCCCTTTCCAAGCCATCGCTTATGGTATGATGCTCAACAGGGAAAGGCCTGCACTTCGCGCTATTCCAGGGGCCAATCCACAAGTCACCGCACAGGAGGAACCCATGGCTTCCAGGCACCGGGCTGCGTTGGTGGGATGCGCTCTGCTTGCGTTCACCGCGCTTGCCGCTCAGGCAGAAACCGTACGTATTGGACTGTTTGCAAAACAAGACATCGCAGTGGTGCAGCGCACCGCACCGGCGGGTAGCGACCTGGTTCAGGCCTCAGTGGAGGCACTGCTCGCCGGTCCGACCAGCGAGGAAAGCGCTGTCGGCATGAAATCCTACCTGCCGGCGACCACAAAGCTGGTCAAGCTCGATCGGGCCGGTGAATCGATCACCATTGATCTGTCCAACGACGTGCTGAATGGCTTTGACGAGTTCCAACTGCAACAGATCTACCGGCAGTTTCAGGCCACCTTGGATGGCTTTGGTTTTTCTGCGATTCGCCTCACCTGCAACGGCGCCCTGCTGTCCACGTACCTGCCGGCGGCTCCGGCGATCAAGCCCGGACCGTCCAAGATCGAAGCCGCGCCACAGATCACCACCTCCAACGCACTGAGCGGCCGCAACATCACCCTGGGCCCTTCGCACGGCAGATACTGGGTCGGCTACTGGGCCTGGCAGAGAAGCGATCCCTGCGGCCTTGGCCAAGCCGTCCTCGAAGACACCAACAGCATCAGGCTGATG
>JBJKSL010000286.1:0-4888 GCA_046704145.1 Phycisphaerae bacterium | reverse complement strand
TGTCCGTGGTCACGTTGTGCACGCGCGGCCACTCGAAGACCTGCTCGGCCGCCCACGGGCCGCCGGCGTAGGCAGCGTCCACGGCCTGCACGCTCCAATAGTAAGTCTGAGCGGGAGCATCCTTGAGTGCCCAGGAGAGCCGCTTCTGCACGTTGCCCATGGCGACGATCTTTCGCAGGCCTGCAGAGTTGGCGTGGGCACTGACGATCTCATTGCCGCCGGGCGTGGTTCCGACGCGCAGGTTGTACGTGAGACCTGTCGCAGGCGTTTGCGCATCCGAAGAGGCTGCCCATTGGAAGACGAGGTCGGAATTCAAGACGGCGTTCAGACCAGTCGGATTGGTTGGCGGACTGTTGAATGCTCCGCCGTCGTTACGATAGAGCTTAAGACTGTCAGGCCCCCCTGCACTGCCAACCAGAAGCACATCCAAGTCGTTGTCCTTGTCGTAATCCGCCCAACTGATATTGCCGCTACACATGCCGACGAGGCCCGCGTGCAAGTCGGTGAAGACACCGCCGTCGTTGCGATAGATCCGGCCGATCGCATCGCCGCAATCTTGCGAGTATGGCGTCCCCATCACAGCCAGATCAAGGTCGCCGTCGTTGTCCTGATCGCCCCAGGACACCCATCCCGTCCAGACGCCTTCGACCCCGGCGTTGATGTCGGTGAACACGCCGCCATTGTTGCGGTAGATGGTTGTTCCCGCAGCCAGGTCGAGTTGGCCGTCGTTGTCATAGTCGCCCCAGGCAAGGTTGCACTGCCATATGCCGGCAAGTCCAGCGTTGATGTCGGTGAACACACCGCCGTCATTACGAAAGATCTGTGTAACACTCGTACTGCTGTCGAGGCGACCGGCGATAGCCAGATCGAGGTCGCCATCGTTGTCGTAATCGCCCCAGGCGAGCGAACAGTATCGCACGGCAGGAAGAGCCGCACTGATATCGACAAAGCCGCTGCCGGTGTTGCGGAAGATCTTGGTCACCGGTCCGCCTGTGCTCTCGCCACCGATGGCAAGGTCAGGTCGGCCGTCGTTGTTGTAGTCACCCCAGGCCACACAGGAGAATCGCAGTCCCGGCAGGACTGCACCAACATCGCTGAATGTGCCGCCGTTGTTGCGATAGATCCTGGTGATGTATCCGGAGGTGCCGGTGTCGCCGGTGATGGCCAGGTCCAGGTCGTTGTCACGGTCGAAGTCACCCCATGCCACCGCCCCAAATGAAACACCCGGCAGCCCCGCAGTCACGCTGACGAAAGAGCCTGCGTCATTGCGATACAGCTTCGTCTGAGGCGTGCCGCTCACTGAGCCGGCGACGACTACGTCGAGATCGCCGTCGTTGTCGTAGTCTCCCCAGGCCAGTTGCGAGAAGCTGGCTCCTGTCATGCTCGTAGGCACATCCGTGAATTGCACACCGATGCGGAAATTGCAGACCTGATGCGAGCCGGCATCGGAGAAAATGCCCAGGTTGTTGAGGTAGGCGACCGTATTCTGTTCGGTGCGGAAGGCATAGTTGCTGGCAAGGGTCTGCTCGGGCTCGCCGGAAGGGGTGACGTATACGCTGTAGTGATGCGTGGCAACATTGACCACCAGCCGGAAGTGGTAGTTGATCCCCGGCGTGTATGGGATCGCGGCATCCGCGTCATAGGTGCCGCCGTCACGGGCGTCGATGAAATTCGTGTTATTGAACCGGATCAGCACGGCGAAACTGCTGAAGGCTGCGCCGGGGCCGGCGGACAATGCGGTAAGGGCGTCCAGATTAGCGCCGTTTGGGATGGCATCATACTCGGCCGTGAACGAGCCCGAATACGAACCGAGCGGAAAGTTCCACCACGTCGGCGAGCTGGTGCCGCAATCGCGGTAGTAAGGCGATTCGTCCGCGCCAATGTCCACGCGCGATTGCTGGACGCGCGGCTCGGCATCGACATCCAACTGCCCGGTGTAGTCGCCGCCTGGATCGCCAGCGTTCACGCAGGGCGATGAACTCTGCAGGTGCCAATCATTGTCTGCCCAGGTAGCAGGGTTGTTGTCCGCGCCGTCGATGTCCAACAGCAGCGGGTCAGCGGCGAAATTGCCGACGCCATCGAGCGTGCCCGTCCAACCCTGAATGCAGTTGTAGTTGCAGACCGGCGTACCCGTGCCGACATTGATCTGGGCGGACTCATCGGAGCCGCCCGAGTCCGTATTGTTCCACAGCAGGCAGTTGGTGATAACCGGATGAGATTCAGGCGAGTTGAAAACTCCGCCAGTGTCGGGCGAAGTGTTGTTGATCACCGTGCAGTTGCTGATGACGGCCGAGCAATACTGGTTGCCGCGAATGGCGCCGCCTCGCACGGTGGCGTGATTGCCGTCGAACACACAGTTTCTCACCAGCGGTGCAATGCCCGCCTCCACGCCCAGCATGTACAAGCCGCCGCCACCCGCCCCCTGGTTTCCCATGAAGCGGCAGTTGCTGATCGTCGGCAGACTGTTGGTCACGTGGATGGCTCCACCCGCATCAGAGGCAATGTTGGAGACGAACTTGCAGTTGTTTATCACCGGCCCGCCGCCAAAGATGGCCAGGCCGCCGCCCCAGTAGCTGCTCTGATTGCCGGTAATCACGCAGTTCTCAATGGTCGGAAATGAACTCGAGCAGAGAATCGCTCCACCCGCGGCGTTGCCGGCTTCCAGCGGAGCGTATCCGCCGGTGATGGTAATGCCGCTGACGATCGAGCTCGGCCCTTCGGCTGAATGAAAGTTGAATGCACGATGCGGCTGCGATGATGTGCCCTGGCAGTCAATCACGGTGGCTGCCACCATCGCCGGGTCCGATGGATCGGTGCCGCTCACCGTGATCGCACGCGTCTGTCCCTCCTGTTCGAGGCCCTGGCTGAAATCCAGATCGCGGTTGCCGTCACCGGTGTACGTTCCCGGACTGAGCAGAATTGTGTCACCATCATTCGACTCGTTGATGGCGGCCTGAATGGTTTGGTAGTAACGATTCTGGGTTACGTTATGCACGGGCGGTTGTGGGGTGCACGTTCCGGCGCCGCCTTGGACGACAATTCTGTAGCTGCCGACAGCGTTGCCATAGCCGGCCACGCGAATCAAGTAAGAAGTCCCGGCATTCATGGGCAGGGTCACCTGCGAAGACAGGCCGGCATAGTCGTCGTTGCATGCGAGTTCCGTCCCTCCGCAGGCATCGTAGACCGCCAGCGTTGTATCGAAAGCACTGCCCGCGGTGCTGATGGTTACATCTCCGCTGAGGGTCGGCGTGTACTTATGCCACACGTCATATGGATCGGACCAGGCGCAACTGGAAATATCCGTTCCACTGGCCCCGCTGGTCGAACCGTTGAAGGCGATGGCGTCATCCAGGCAGATGGCGTTCGCGCAGTCGTCGTTCCACTCGTAGAGAGTAAAGGTGCCGTCACTTTCGTCGGTGCGGACTCCATCGCTGATGCGAATACGATAGTCGGTGGCGGGGACCAGGTTGGGATCGATGGTCCAATCGAACCATCCGCTGTTCGGCACGCCGCTGGCCAAGGCTGCCACCACCGTGCCGCCTTCCAGTAAGTCGATATTCACCGTCGAGCTCCCGGCGATGGATATCCAGGTAATTGCGCGCACCGAACCTGAAGGCCACTGCTCGCCTCCGTTAGGCATGGTGAGGCTCAGCGTAGCCGGCGCATGCAGACTGCCGTTAGCGTTCAAGCGTCGACCCGAGAGGGTGCGGCCGGCGAGTGCGGGAATCGGCGTTCCGCCGGCCAGCAGGCGGGCCTTGACTTCGCTCATGCTCATCGCCGGATCCATGGCCCACAGCAAGGCCGCCACGCCAGACACATGAGGCGTCGCCATGGATGTGCCGCTCTTGATTGCGTAGGCAGAACTGGTGTCTATGTACTGCAGGCGAATGTTGTCGATCTCTGCCCCGTTGTAGTTGTTGTCGAACTCATCGGTAATCCATCGAAAGCGAATCTGCATGGCCGCATTGCGATAGGGATCGAGGCTCAGGCGGGCGTTGTAGTAGGCGGAGTCGAAGTTGGAGGAGTTGTTTCGCGAAAAGAGGTTCACCCATTGTGAGCCATCCCACACATCCACATCCAGTTGATCGGTGGCGCCGATCTGGTAGCGGTATGAGAACTGCAATGACAGGCCTCGGAGGTTGCGCGTATCCATGGCCGGCGTCATCAGTGAGCCGTCACTGCCGCCTTGATATGGCGAGGCGCTGACCCAGTCGCCACGAGCCGCCTTGTTGCCGGCGAAATCGATATCGTTCTGCACGGTTCCCCAGCGGTTCACCGGCCCGGCTGTGATCATCTGCGTGCCTGTGAAGCCCGGCAGACTGGCCGATTGGAAGTCCTCATAGAACAGGTCAGCATAGGCGGGAACGGTGCTGAGAATGTCGCTGCCGGGAGCTCCCAAGTCGACGGTGGTGGCACCGTAGTTTGAAAAACATGACAAGGCGTCGTTGTGATCCGTGCTGGCCACCGAAACGATGTTGCTGGTCGAATAGGCGGCCGGATACATGGGGTAGGCGTCTGCGTCACTCGCATTGTTGCCTGCTGCAGCGACGAACAAGACGCCATGCTCGCGGGCGTTGATTATGGCGGCCTCCAACGCCGCAGAGTAACCGCTTCCACTCCAACTATTGCTCAGGATCCTGGCGCCGTTGCTGACCGCGTAGTTGATAGCCTCAATGGCGTCGGAGGTCCAGCCGTATCCGCCAGCACTTAGAAACTGGCAGGCCATTATGCGACACTGCCAATTCACACCGGTCACGCCGAGGCCGTTGTTGCCGGCAGCAGCGATAGTCCCAGAGACGTGGGTTCCGTGGCCGTTGGCATCGCTGGGGTCGTTGTCTTCCTGGAGAAAGTCCCAGCCGTACACGTCGTCGATGTAGCCGTTGCCGTC